>JBBAAT010000318.1:0-3413 GCA_041658145.1 Bacteroidales bacterium
ATATTCTTCAGATAATTTTTCTATCTCGTATGTTCTGTTTGTAAGATTAATTCTTAATCTCTGTCCCATGCAGCCATTCATAATTATATCTCCTTATGTTTTGTTTGTTGCCTGCCTGCCTGCCGGTAGGCAGGTTTGTTGTTCGTTGTTCGTTGTTTTTCATTTGTTGGCTGATAAAATTTTACAGCATTCGTAACTTTTTTAACAACAAACTACTGTTATATTAAATTTATTTTTACGTACTAAGATTGCTTCATCCTCCTTCGTCGGCTTCGCAATGACGTCATTGCGAGGAGGAACGACGAAGCAATCTACTCGACATTTCACTATTAACACAATACAACAAATCTTTTTAAACATTAAAGCTAAATCCGAAATCTTCTTCTTTAGCTCCAGGAACTTTATAGTCATCGGTAAGACTTTTCGCCCATTCGCGTCCTCTGGCTTTAGCAGCATCGCTTGAACGCACGTAGTTAAGGGCTTTTTGCATAGTACATGCTTTTACGCACCACGGACCTAGTTCATCGTCAAGACAAAGATCGCAACTCATGGTTTTGCCTGTTATCGGACTAACTATTGCTGCACCAAAGGGACATGCATGAATACAAGCTTTGCATCCTATACATTTATGCTCTTCGGTAACCATGGCGCCGTTTTCAAGCCTCATGCGGGCATTCATAGGGCAAACTTTTAAACAGATAGGTTCTTCACAAGCCTGGCACATCACAGGAATAAATGTATTTACATCACGAAATTCGTGTATTCTAATTCGCGAATAATTAGTACCGCATACGTTGAAATGCTTGATAGAACAAGCCATTTCGCAACTATGGCAACCGGTGCATTTGTCGGGGTCAACGATGATTAATTTGGTTTGAGTGGTTTGTTGCATATAAAACGTCTCCTATAAAAAATGAACTTATCAAAAATTAAATTCAAGTAATTAATGCAACTCTGGTTATTTTGTAATCAATTCTTCAATCGCTTTCAAAAATTTTTTCATTTCATTAAGCATTTCAGTCACTTCTTCATGGCTGAAATCAACAAAAACAGCGTAATCACTTTTGGAACGCTTGCTGAATGCTTTATGTGCTATAGCTGAAATATCACTGTTAACAATACCGTTTTTCACAAAGTTTTTATTGAACCAACCTATTAATTGATTGTGTTTAGATGTGTTAAATTCATATTTTAAGGCAAGCGCCGAAAGAACATAGAATATTCCATAATAAATCCGGTTAACAGCAATGCCAAGTTTTTTATGTTCAATTAAAAATTCAACATCTTCAACAGCTTGCCATGACTGTTCAACACGATATTTAATCAGATTTTTCCGGTTTTCTTCTGAAATTGTCATAATGCAATACCATGCTGAATGGCTTGTTGTATATACGGTTGCATTCCTAACGGAGAATTAAGTTCTTCGCCGCTGATAACTTTTACATCGGTGATGATGTTATATTTCAGATCTATTGCGTAGCAGGCATTGATGATTTTATCTTCTGTTCTCCAATCGGATTTTGATTTCAGCACTACAAGTATGTCGTAATCGGAATAAGAATTTATTTTGCCTTTTGCATTAGATCCAAAAAGTATTACCTGACCAATAGTGTCAGGAAACATATTATTCAGCAATGAATTTATATCTTTAAGAAGCACAGCCCTTTTCATAAAAAGAGTTTATTTTATCACAAAAGTAATAAAAAACAATCAGAAAAAAAATATTCAAATCAAAAAATTATTCATCAAACTGAGTTCTCTCAATAATCTGCCTTTGTACATCTGGACCAAGGTCAATGAAACGGGCGGTAAATCCAGCAACGCGAACCATCAGATCGGAATATTTTTCGGGGTGTTTCTGTGCATCAGCAAGCATTTTGCTGTCAACAATATTGTATTGTACCTGATAGCCTCCGAGTTTAAAATACGTTTCGTTTAAACGGATAAATTTATCGGCGCCTAATTTTCCTTCAATAGCAGCAGGGTTGAATTTAATATTGAACAGCGTTGACTGAAGTTCCCGTGCATTGACTTTAGTCGCAGATTTTATCAGGCTGGTAGGTCCGTTCATATCTGTTCCGGGAAATGCAGAAACAGCGCCATCTCCCACATATTCACCTGCAGGACGGCCATCGGGAGTTGCCCCGCATGCTTTTCCATGCAAAACCTGCGTGGTAACGGAAAGCGTGCTGGGCCGCCATGGCTCTCCAACCCAATTTTTTGTTTTCTGCGATACTTCCGACCAGTTAGTATAGAGGTCTGCTAAAATATTATCTACATAATCATTATCATTGCCGTATTTAGGCGAATCGAGCAACATTTTTCTCGGCTTTTCATGATTAACAAAATTATCTTTAATGGCATCCCTGATATCTTTTATTGTGATGGTTTTTTCATCAAAAACATTCTTTTTAATAGCAGCCAGGCTGTTTGCCACATTCACCATACCGCATGAAATAACATAGGCCGGATCATTATACCTGCAACCGCCTTCATACGAATCTATTCCTTTTTCAATGCAATCGTCGAGCAGCGAAGTCATAAAAGGATGTACCAGTCCCATATCATTATGCACCAGCATTATTGTGTTCCAGTATTCCTCTTCTCTTTTTATTATATATTCTGTTATCCGTTTGTATTCATTTACAATTTCATCATACGTTGCTTTTTCTATATCCGTCTTCACATCAATAAGTTTATCGCCGGTGATCGGGTTTATGCCATTGTTCATCACTAATTCAAAAATTTTAAGATTATTGGTATGAGGGATAGCATACATAGGCATTCGTTTTCCGCAGATTTGCATATCCACACATCCGCATGGAGCCCAGTCGCGGGCATCTTCCAAAGAAGCGCCGGTTATTTTCATAAACCGCCCAACGGCAATTTCATCATTAAACAATGCCGGATAGCCCGAACCTGCCTTGATACAATCGACCACCTTATGTTTGAATTCATGATCCATTTTTTCTGTCCAGCGGACAGAGATGGTAGGCTGCCACGTTTTAACATTTATTCCGGATTGAAGAATAAGCTCCGAAAGTTCGTTGTTGCAGGCATTTCCGTTTTTATCAACTCCACCGATGGTTAAATTCTGATAAACGCTTCCACCAAGGTAAGCTTCGGTAAATGTGGCATGAGCCCGGGTGATTTCCGAACATTTTATGCGCATCAACTCTAACAATTCGAGAGCTTCATTTTTAGTCATTCTGCCACTTGCGATATCATTTTTGAAAGGGCGATACATGTACCTGTCAAAGCGGCCAGGCGAAATACCGCGACCGTTTAGTTCAATGAAAAGGCAAACATGAACGAACCAAAACGACTGCATGGCTTCATGGAACGTATCAGCCGGTTTACGCGGTACTTTTCCGCATATCCGCGCTATTTCAAATAATTCCTGTTTGCGTTTT
>JBBAAT010000319.1:0-3410 GCA_041658145.1 Bacteroidales bacterium
CAACAATCAAAGGATATTGTATAATACTAGCTGAATCGTTAACAGTACAGCCGTTAGCATCGGTAACCGATACGTAATAGGTTTCTGCACCAAGGTTGTGAATCGTATCACTTGTAGAAATTATAGTATTTGTACTATCCGACCATGAATATGTATATGGCGGGGTGCCACCGCTGGCAATAACCTGCACACTTCCTGTATTTGTTCCAAAACAAACAACATTGGTAACAAGAATGGTATCTCCCAAAGGTTGATTAACCGGGACCAGATATTCATCCGGGATAAATGTAGTATCCTGAAAATCCCCAATGATCAGCCATGGCATAAAGAGAGGGGGTCCATATAAAGGCGGACCTGCAAAAGAACCTAGCTGCAAAGTATCCTGATAAAGCACGTAGTTTCCTGAAAAGATAATATTGGAAGGTGTTCCGATGCTGTATGAAATATCAAGGACCTTAATGCCTAAATCAACACTGATGGTATCCCTTATCATATTTGTGAGCCAAGGATCAATCGTATGCGAAATTGTCACGGGCAAAGAATCATAACTGTAACACGGGAACCGTAATTGGAGATCATAATCTGCGCAAAACTTAACGCTGTCAGCTGTGCCGGATTCAATCACAGCGCCAAGTGTATCTAACACATTATAATCAACAGCTACAGGGAATTTGAAAACATTCCATACATTCGGATAATGATCAGGAGGAATGGGAATTCCAAAGAAAGTATATTCTTTGTTGTCCTCAAAACTCAAAGTCTGGTTCATAGTGTTTGTAAATAACAAACTGAGATCAAGAATGTCCCAGACAAAACTCACAGCAAACGGTTCTCCCGAAAAAGGATCGGTGAATAAAGTATAACTGTAACTCCCTTGTAAATAACTCAAGGCCTGACTTACTTGTGTCAAGCCGGTGTATTGGCATATCATCTGAACGAATTTAACTATGTCAAGGTTAATATGCAAATATTCATCCTTGCCCCATGTATATAATCGTTGTTCGTTTTCAATCCATTTTGTATAAGTTGTGATATCCGGAATTGAAATATCACCGGATATACCTATCAGGTTGTAGAAAATCGCGGGGAATACAATCGGCATTCCCAAAGAATCGTGAAGAAAATAAACGGAGTCAATAACAAGATTTCCTGTAATAGGATCGGTATGGTATGCCACCCATGGAATTGTATATTCACCATTTGGAATATCAATAAGGAAAATATCAAAGGTATCTAAGTTAATATTGATTGGTGGAAAGAAACTCAAGGTATCCCATACAATATTAAAGATATCAGTCGGATCCGAATATATCAAGTCGGCATTTGCCTGAATATCCAGGTTAAGATAAAGTTCGATCTTGCCTACATCAGGCCATTCAGCATAAATATCCCAGTTTGCAGTATCAGCAGGATGAACTATCGTATCCTGTTCGCGGTATTCAGATGGAATGGTAACCCAGCTTCCGTTAGTGAATGAACTGTTTGCCGGAAAATCCATTTCAATCTTAGTAGGGTAATTCACTTTTGCAAGTCCACTAGCCCAGCCGGTCATTTCAAATATCAACTGTGCATTAAAGTAAGCTCCATAATCGAAGATCACACCAACAGAGTCTGAGATTGGCCACGGAAGATTGAACACATAAGAATATGTGTTACCATAAGGTCCTATAGATAAATTAAAAAGCGTATCAACTTGGTTGATGCTCCATGGTGTAGATCCCGGACCCCATATTCCAACTGTATCGGAACGCCATGGAATGTCATGGATAACAGTATTCTGGGAATAACCGCTAATGCCTATTATCAGAAAGAAAAAGAACAAGATAAAAGTTTTGCGTATATTTCTTTTCATCATTCTTAAATTTAATTTATCCATTTACACGCAAATTTAATAAAATCTATTTAAGTAAGCAAGCAAAATTTTATTTATTTTTTTAACAATCATATATAGATGCATAATCGTTCAACTTTGCCTCACTTTTTCGTAAAAGCAGATTCTAACTCTTTTTTTAAATAATCAACAGTCATCAGTTTTGCAAGTATTACCCGCTTTTTATCCATTATATATAATCCCGGTAATACCCATGTGTTATAATGTTTGTAAACCTGATCTTTAGAACTCTGTATATTGATCACATTTGTCCATTCCGGTTTCAGTTTTCTTAAGGCCGGTTTCCAAAGGGTTTCAGTGGAATCAAGCGATATTGCATATATTTCAAATCCATTGCTCTTGTATTTTTTATAAAGTTCATCAAGCTGCGTAATTGTTTGTTCTGAATGTTTTGAATCAGCAGCCCAGATCATAAGCAAAACAAAATCCGACTTAATATCCGACAGTTTTACCTCATTGCCAAGAGTGTCCTTTCCTGCAATATCCGGTGCAATGGTTCCAGGTTTCAGGCTTTTAATAATATTTATTTTATCAGTAAGTGATGCAAATCTCTCGTCCGATATTATTTTAGGGTTTTTTACAAGGTAGTCGTCATAAAGTTTTACAAACACATCTTCGAGTTGTGTATTTTCATAAAGATCAATTAAAATAGCAATGCAGTAATTATGAATTTTTTCGTTTAGTTTGGCTTTGTTCAGTATAAAGTCATTTGCATAATTAAACCCGATAACATTTCTTGGTAATACAAGTTTTTCAATGTAATATTTGATTGTTCTGTAATAAAAATCTGTATGCAGGAAAGAAGAATCAGCAAAGTTGATATTGTCGAAAAAATGGAAAAGCAAATATTCAAGGTCATTATTATATACCTTGCTATCAGGGTGTTTGAGTAAATAAATGTTCATGTTAGGCAACAGCATTGCCTTGATAACTTTCGAAACAAAAAGCGTTGTATCGCGGTTTATAAGGCTTTCGGAGTATTGCTGTATATCATAAGTAATGCAACCTTCAATGAAACTTACACGCTTATCAGCCAATGGATTTTGCTTTTTCTGACCTTCGGGTTTTATTAAGGAAATTAATTTAGTTAATTTATTCAGTTCCCTGTTCTTATATTGGATGTACTTAAAATAAGTTTTATTGTCTTCTCCTTTCGACACTTTCATGCTGTCGGTCAAATCAGGATAGTATGTATCCATTACGATCTCTGCATCCCTGTCGATGACTATATCAATAAAAGCGCTGTCGGTCATGAATATCCTGTACATGCCTTTGGGAATGGATGAAGCAAATTTAAATTCGATGATATTGCCTGAAAATTTTTTCGCGATGATTACATTGAGTTTTTGCCCGTATATTGAACAAAAATAAGCCTGTGTAAATTTGCTGTTGCGCAATGTAAGTTTAACAGACTGTTGTCCAAAAGAAAAATTAATAAACAAATAAAAAAACAGAATAAAAAAAATGATTTTTAAGTAAATATTTCTCATCAGTGCGATAAATTAAGGTGCAAATATAC
>JBBAAT010000320.1:0-3407 GCA_041658145.1 Bacteroidales bacterium
TGCTGAAATGTTAATTTCTTTGAGGGAAATATTGGATTTTTTCAGCTTGAGATTTTCCGTCATGATGTCTCCGGTTTTCAGGTTAACGGGTATTTTCAGAGAGTCAAATCCCAAACAAGTAATCATTAGCACATAAGATCCGGCCGGAATTTTAGAGATAACATAATAACCGTTTACATCCGAAACAGCGCCATATTGTGTTCCTTTGAGATATACACTGGTAAATATCACAGGCTCCCCCGTTTCATCTTCTTTAATAAATCCCTTGATGCTGGCAGTTTGCGAAAAAGCAGTCAGACATACCAAAATGACAAATATGAACCCGAGAAAAACTTGTTTTTTAAAACACATAAACTACTGTTGTGTTAAGAGTGATATGTCGAATAGATTGCTTCGTCGCCTGCCTCGCCGGACAGGCAGGTTCCTCCTCGCAATGACGTCATTGTGAAGCCGACGAAGGAGGGTGAAGCAACATAGCGAAGCGACTCATGAACACCTTTAAAATTAAACAATTTGTGAATAATCTTAGTGCGTAGAAATAAGTTTAACATAACACTACGTTTGATCCGAAAAAACATATTTACAAAAATAAATTGTTTTATGATATAAATGTGTGTTAAATGGATATTTGTTTGTTAAATATGCTGCCCGTCCATAAACCAACCTGATATTTGCACTTACAGGATCATCAAATATTTATAATTTTTATTTTCACTTAATGCAGTACCTGATAAACCAGTTCCTTGAGCAACTCTCCACCAGGTACCGAAGCATTTTCAACGCCTTTGCTTTTAAGATCGTATTTTCTCAGAAGGGATATTACCTGTTTTGTTTTCTTTACACTGTAATTCTTAGCAGATGTTTGGTATTGCGGAAAGAAAAACGGATTAATGGACAGCACAGAACAGATATTATTCTTAGATTTATCCGGTGTGTAATGATATAGCAATATTTTAGAAAAGAAAGAATAGAGTATGGTAATTGTTTTAACATTCGGATTTTCTTTTGCGTTTGCGGCAAAATAATTTACTATCTGATAGCTCTTAAAAACATCCTTTTTACCTAACGACCGTTGAAGTTCAAAAATGTTGTAATCCTTGCTGATCCCTATGTTCTGCTCAATATGAAGGGATGTGATTTCTGTCCCCTGCGGGACATTGATCTCCAGCTTTGATAGTTCATTTGATATTTTGCTTAGGTCGGAACCCAGGTATTCCGAAAGCAGAACTGATGCCTCAGGGCTGATCGTGTAGTTTTTTCCCTTCAGAAAATTCTGAATCCATGATGGAAGCTGGTTATCGAAGAGCTTTTCGGATTCGTAAAGAATTCCGTTTTTTTCAATTACTTTAGCAAAGGACTTTCTTCGGTCAATACTTTTGTATTTATAGCATAGAACAAGAATGGTTGATTTCAGTGGGTTTTCAAGATATGCTTCCAGCGGATGTTTATCTTTGCCTTTTTTATCTTCCTTTTCTTTTGGTTCGGGGACAAGGTTTTTTACATCCTGAGCTTCTTTAACAATTACTACCTGGTAATTGGACATCATCGGAAAACGCTTGGCATTACTGATGATGGTAGCAACATCAACATCCCGCCCGTACACTACAGTCTGGTTGAATTCTTTTTCAATATCATTCAACACATATTCTGCAATAAAATCGGTGATCTCATCAATAAAATAAGGTTCTTCGCCCATAAGGAAATAAACAGGACGATAAATTTTATTTTGCAGGTCGCTGATGATCTGATCAAACTTCATTGTAATCGAATATCAGGTGTTTCACGGTAAGCCCATTATTCTTTAGCTGATTCAGTGAATCAATACCAATGCGCAAGTGTTCTTCGGTGAATTTTTCAGTAACTTTTTTATCGCTCTCCTCGGTTTTAATTCCGGAAGAAACCATAGGTTGGTCAGACACAAGGAGCAAAGCGCCAGTAGGAATGCCATTAGCAAAACCAACAGTAAAAATAGTGGCGGTTTCCATGTCAATTGCCATAACTCGTATTTTTCGGAGATAATCTTTAAAAGCTTCATAATGTTCCCAAACCCTGCGGTTGGTTGTGTATACAGTACCTGTCCAATAGTCGCGGTTGTGATCGCGGATAGTGGTAGATACGGCTTTTTGCAAGTTAAAAGCGGGGAGGGCAGGTACCTCAGGAGGGAAATAGTCATTGGATGTTCCTTCTCCGCGGATAGCGGCTATAGGAAGGATGAGATCACCCAGTTCATTCTTTTTTTTCAAACCTCCGCATTTACCAAGGAAGAGCACAGCTTTAGGTTCAACAGCACTCAACAAGTCCATGATGGTAGCGGCATTAGCGCTGCCCATACCAAAATTTACGATGGTTATATCATTAGCAGTAGCAGAAAGCATTGCCTTGTCCTGCCCTTTAATTTCCGCATTGAATATTCCGGCAAACATTCTTACGTAACGATTATAATTTGTAAGAAGAATGTATTTGCCGAATTCATCGAGTTGAGTACCCGTATAGCGAGGCAGCCAGTTATCAACGATTTCTTTTTTGGTTTTCATGTGTAATGTTTTTGCTTAGACAAAAATACTTCTTTTTTCTGAATCACACCTCATATTATTACATTTGCAAGATCAAAATGAATGATGCAGAAACTCAACTTGCCGGAATATACTTTCAAATTCAGGATGTACAGGTCCAGGCAGCAGATATTTGATGCTGTCAGAAAGAAGTATATTGCCCTTACCCCTGAGGAATGGGTAAGACAGAATTTTGTAGCATGGCTGATAAACGAAAGGCATTATCCATCAGGCCTTATAGCCATCGAAAAAGAACTATTAGTAAACGAACTGAAAAAACGGTATGATATAGTTGTATATAACAACAACCATATCCCTGCTCTGTTGGTGGAATGTAAAGCCCCTTGTGTGGCTGTTTCGCAAAAGGTTTTCGATCAGGCAGCCCGTTATAATCTGGCGCTTAAAGTCAGCTATCTTATTGTAACTAATGGATTAATCCATTACTGCTGCTATATTGATATGGAAAATGGGAAATATTCTTTTTTGAAAAATATTCCGTATTTCGACAATTTATTTTGATCCGGCAAAAATATTTCGTAACCTGCAAAAAAAAACTATGACAACTAAGCGATATTTTTTATACATTCTTATCTCGCTTTCAGCGTTGTTCATAAAAAACTTTAAAAAAATTTGCATTGAACATCTTTTAATCCTATATTTGTTTTTTATTTTTCTATATGTATCAGATATTTTTATAGTATAAACATAAATGTTTTTGATATGAAAAAATTTTATTTAAAATCAATTGCACTTAAAAATAAATGCTATGAAATATTTTATATTTACAACTTTAATGTTCCTTTTCGCTATACGCATCTTATGTCAGACATGTAGCGGCACTGTAGTTTTGACAGC
>JBBAAT010000321.1:0-3398 GCA_041658145.1 Bacteroidales bacterium
TTTCAGGTTCACCAACATTTCCAATACTTTGGATACAAAAAAATGCTGTTACTAATACAGTCACTGCAAACAGCAGCATAACATCTTCCGGATTATATCTGAGAAAAGGCACTTTAGATATGGGCGGCAGCAGCGGTTATGATCTTACGACAACTTCTTACAGCCCTGCTATAGGCTTGGATGTAACAAGCGATGGCAAACTGTACGTTCATGATGCCAATACTTTAGTTCAGATTCAGGGCGCCGGTAATCATTTGACTATCTATAAAGGGGGTACGCTTGATATTGATGCAGGTGAATTAAAGATAACAAATGCATTATTTAATATTGATGGTGGTACGCTTGATATGTCTGGAGGAATAATCCGTCAGCAAACATGGGAAGGAACGGAAGGTTATGGTTCGCAATGGGGAGGAACTAATGGATGCAATATTACAATTAGCGGTGGAGATATCTATTTTGAAAATTCTCATTTTACTATCGGAGCAACTACATTTGTAAATATTACCGGAGGAACCATTCATTGCGCCAACAGCATGTGGACATCTACCAGCGCAAACTGGAACCCCTCGGCAGGCACCGTTGAAATGTACGGCTCTGTATATGATGGTCAACTTTATAATTCTGATGATGAAAATAGTTGGTTGTGGGATTTGAATATCACCAAATCCGCTCCTAAAAAAGTTTATCACGGAGGCCCTGCAACTACGGCTTATGACGATATTGTTGTTAAGAATAACTTGTATATAGCGAATAGCTCTACACTCTCTGCGAAACAAGGGATAGCCGCTAATTACCAGGGGAAAATTATGGTGTACAATAATTGGGACAATAATAATGGTGGCACTTATGAAGAAGAATCAGGCAAAGTAACTTTTAAAGGCGTTCAGAACGGCACAATCTATAGCCCTGCAGGAGGAGAAACTTTTTATAAACTTGTAATTAATAAAAGTAATAAAGCTTACACTGTTAATTTAACCGATAATATTACAGCAACTTATCGCTTGACTTTAACAACAGGAACTATAACCACCGGAGTCTATCAGGTATATTTATCAAGCGATTGGGACGACAATTTAGATGATGATCAGGGAGGCGGAACAAGCAGTATTTTTGCAAACAGTTGGGTCTATGGCAATTTAAAACGAGCAATTGATAATCCATCAAGTGCCGGTGATACATACTGGTTTCCTGTGGGTATCAGCAACAGATCCAATCCTACAGTCCTTATTGTAGGAGCAAGCAAATTAAGTGGAATATCCGATATTACCTGTTATTTTAAACCGACTCCCACAACGCCGAATCTAAATTTTCCGTCTAATCTGACGGAAGGCGGTCAGACCTATTTGGGTGTCAGCGAAGAAGGCGTATGGGTTTTCAACCCGGCCGGAACTATGGCTGGTAACTATAACCTGAAATGTTATTTTTCTGGATTCAGTGGACTGGAAGATGGTAAATTCAGCATTTTAAGCCGTCCGGCTGACTTAAATAACGGAACCAACTGGCAGCTTATCGGAACGCCTTCGAACACAACTGTAGCTTCAGGTTATGCCTACCGGGTTAATTGTACTTCATTTTCTGAGAAAGGGATAGGAAGAACCCCGGGTGTTTTACCTATAGAACTATTATCTTTTACCTCTGAATGCGATAATCAAAAAATAAAATTGTTGTGGAGCACAGCCTCTGAAACAAATAACGATTATTTCACCATTGAGAAAAGTAAAGATCTACAAACATGGAATATTGTGGCTACCGTTAACGGCGCAGGTAACAGCAATAACTATATTTATTACTCTGCCGAGGATAATGAACCATACTCTGGCAATTCGTATTACAAGCTAAAACAAACCGATTACGACGGAGCATTTACTTATTCGGAAATTATTTATTCCTCTTCTTGTGACAACACGTCCTTTGAATATATTAGTGTATATCCGAATCCCGCTTACGATCATTTAAATTGCGATATTTTTTCAGAAGAAAATACTGTTATTGATATAAACATTACAAACACCTTAGGTCAGAGCGTTATTACCAAAAAAGTTGATATTAAAAAAGGCGCGAATTCCTTTTCAATAAATGTTTCAAAATTAATGTCTGCAACGTATTACTTTGAGATAAAAACAGTGAATGGGCTTTTTAAATACGGAAAACAAATTTTGGTCAGATAGAAAAATGATATTCATTGATCCGCTGGCGGAGGAAATTCATTGAAACTAACAAGTTCTAACTAATGACCAATGACAGTGAAGCAAATGACAATCAATGACAGGGGAAGAATTTTCGGGTTACTTACTCAAATCAATATTAAACACTACCTGTTCATCACTACCGCAGTGCAGCACACATTGGTCGCATATTGACAGTTCGCCTTTCAGCCTTTTATTTACAAGCCGGCAAATTTTTTCGCGTAATGCATCAATAGAAATTTTTGTTACTACTTCATCCGCAAAAGCATACATTAGCAACATCTTTGCGTTGTCTTCTCCAATGCCGCGCGACCGCATGTAAAACATGGCATCCTGATCGAGTTGCCCGACTGTGGCGCCGTGGCTGCACTTTACATCATCGGCATATATCTGAAGATTCGGCTTTGTGTTGACTGTGGCTTCATCCGTAAGAAGTAAATTTTTATTTGCCTGGAACGCATTGGTTTTTTGAGCTTCTTTTCTTACAAGTATTCTTCCGCTGAAAACAGCTTTTGCCTGTTCATCTATTACTCCTTTAAAAAGCTCTTTGCTTGTGCTGTTTGGCTTGATATGATCAACAAAGGTGTGATTATCCACAAGCTGGTTGCGGTCGGCAAGGTAAATACCGTAAAGGTTCGTTTCGCATCCTTCACCGTTTACTGCTACATTCAGATTATTTCTTATTAGTCCGCCGTTCAGCGTGATTGTGTTGGTAGTAACACGGCTGTTGTTTTCCTGATGAAAATAGGTGGTAGCAATCAATGCCGAATGATTGTTGTTATTTTGCATTTTGTAATGATCCACCACGGCATTTTCGTCAACGAATATTTCGGTTAAAGAATTTGTAAGCGTTGGATTATGTGAAAATATATCATCACAATGCACAAGTGTAAGCTTGCTGTTTTTTCCGACTATCACAAGATTTCGCAGCTGCACAAGCACATTTTCCTGCCTGTTCAGGATATCAATGATCTGGATAGGCTTATCTACCCCCACATTATCCGGAACAAAAATAAAAATGCCATCTTGGGCAAATGCTGTATTCAGGGCATCAAATGCATTGTTGTCAATATCTGAATATTTTCCATAATGTTTTTTTACAAGTTCAGGGAACTCTTTCATGGCATGCAAAAGGCTGCCAATTATGGTTCCATCCGGAAACTTTGTGACAGGTGCATTCTTATAAACAAACCAGCCGTTAAGTAATAT
>JBBAAT010000322.1:0-3393 GCA_041658145.1 Bacteroidales bacterium
AATAGATAAAGTACCGTTTGCATTGAAATTATCGGATGTAATGGTCCAGTTAGGTCCTGTCGGACCCACAGGACCGCCTGAGGAACCTGTAGCTCCAGTTGTACCAGTTAGTCCTATTGCTCCGGTTAAGCCAGTGGCACCTGTAGCACCGATTAATCCTGTCGTTCCTGTGTTCCCTGTATCCCCCGTAGCTCCTGTAGTTCCTATTTGCCCCATGGTACCTGTAATTCCAGTAGTACCTGTCGCTCCTGTCGGACCTTGAAGTCCTATTGCCTGTACCCATGCAGGTATTGATGTGTTGTAATACCAAAAACCAATGGCATTATTGGTTTGGTAGATTAACAATCCTGTAGCCGGATTTACAATAGCATTTTTTTGTGCTTCAGTCATCCTGGGAATCAGAAGACCCATCGAATCACTGCTAACATCCAGCATTGCTGAACTGTCGGCAGGAGTTCCTGTTGTATTTATGGACACCCCGTATTGAGCAAACGCTCTAAAATTTATAATAATCCAAAATAAAATCAGGTAAATAATTGTTTTGAGTACAGCATTTATTTTCATATAATTTGGTATTTAATTTGATTTTTGGTGAAATTTACTTGCAAATATACGCCTTCATTTTAATAAAATCCGGTGTAATGGACAAAAATTGGTTGCTTTTAATGATTTAAAATTTCTGTAATTATTAAGTTTTTTAAATATATCATCATCCTTTTGTCTTCCTGCCATAATTATATTTTTCCCCAAATTTATAAAATAATTTACACAAATTCGCAGAATTTGAATCAGTCGGGGTAGAAATATTAATGTGTGGTTATTCACTCCTCTAGGCGAAGATTGTTGCCTTCGTCCTTCTTAAATTCCGGTTTCCTTACCGCAGAAATAAATTATGCACAATAATTTGAACAGGTAAAAAATAATATGTAATTTTACATTCAATTAAAAGGGTTGAAAGAAATGAAAAATAAACAAGTTAAAGAGTGGTTCATTCAATCTGACTATGATCTTGAAACGGCTGATGCAATGTTAAAAACAGGGCGATTTGTTTATTGTGTTTTTATGTGCCACCTGGCGCTTGAAAAAGCATTGAAAGGGCTTTTTGTTAAAAAGTTTGATAAAGTACCTTCAAAAATTCATAACCTGATTTTTTTGGCTGATGAACTTAATCTTGTGATGACAGAAGAGCAACTTAAATTTATTTATAAATTAAATGCTCTTTCTATTACAACACGCTATCCTGACGAATTAAAGAAACTTATCAAGGTATATAATCTTGAAACTACTGAACAAATCCTTAATAACACAAAAGAAATTCAACAATGGATAAAAAAGCAATAAAATTAATAATCAATTTTTTAAAAACTGAACTGGAATTAAAAGGAATTAAATTAAATGGTGTTGCCTTGTTTGGTTCTCAAATGATAGGTACTGCAACACCTGACAGCGATATTGACCTGATATTGATTTCAAATTCCTTTAAAAATAAAAATTTTATTGAACGTTCGGATTTAACAATGGATGCTGAAATTAAAGCTATTAGGAGATTTAAAATACCTTTGGACATACTTAAAATGACATCCGTTGAATATCAACAAGGCATCAATAATAAAAGATACAACGCTCAGTTGTTGTAATAGCTGGTATCCTTGCAAACTCAAACGCACAGCATAAATTAAAAACTTAAAAAATAATACACATCCTCGAAGGGTTCCCCTTGTGGTAAGTCTATTGCCTTCGTCCTTCTTAAAACTACCAATTGATTTTACAAATTAATCATTTCTTTTTAGTACAAATTTAGGTTTTTTATTTTTTTCTTTGTAGCATTAATTTCCTTTTATACATTTGCATATTATTTTGATTTAATCTAAATTAATATACTTTGAGTTTTCCTTTATACTGTATACGGGTATTAGTTGACATTCTTTACTAATCCCAACGAAGTACTAATTTTGTACGAACATACGAATTTCGTAGTTCGTAGTTTTGTATGCGTTCGTATTTCGGTGGGATAATACAACGCAAATTATGACCGTTCAAAGTATATTATCATAAAGAAAGCAGAGAGAGTTAATTATGAAAGACAGTAATAAAATTATCAATGAAGTAACCCAAAGCGAGTATAAATGGGGTTTTACTACTGATATTGAAACAGAAACATCTCCAATTGGATTAAGTGAAGACATAATAAAATATATCTCAGCTAAAAAAAGCGAACCGGAATGGATGCTTGAATTTCGTTTGAAAGCATACAAACACTGGCTTACCATAACAGAACCGGGATGGGCGCATTTGCATCATCCGCCTATCAACTATCAGGAAATAATCTTTTATGCTGCTCCAAAGCCCAAGAAAGCGCTATCCGGCCTGGATGAAGTCGATCCTGAGCTGCTTGATACTTTTTCCAAATTAGGCATTTCGCTCTATGAGCAAAAAATGTTAACCGGTGTTGCAGTAGATGCGATAATGGACAGTGTTTCTGTAGCTACTACATTTAAAGATACACTCGCAGAAAAAGGCATTATTTTTTGTTCGTTCAGCGAAGCTGTAAAAGAGCATCCGGAACTTGTGAAGAAATACCTTGGCAGCGTAGTTCCTTACACTGACAACTATTTTGCGGCATTAAACTCTGCTGTTTTCAGTGATGGCTCGTTCTGTTATATCCCTAAAGGTGTTCGATGCCCGATTGAATTATCCACATATTTTCGCATCAATGCAGCCAATACCGGGCAGTTTGAACGCACACTCATTGTTGCTGATGATGATAGTTATGTCAGTTACATGGAAGGATGTACTGCGCCGCGCAGAGACGAAAATCAGTTGCATGCAGCCATTGTTGAAATAATTGCAATGGAAAACGCGGAAGTGAAATATTCAACCGTTCAGAACTGGTATCCGGGAAATAAAGAAGGCAAAGGCGGTATCTATAACTTTGTTACAAAACGAGGGCTTTGCAAAGGAAACAATTCTAAAATATCGTGGACGCAAGTGGAGACAGGTTCTGCTATTACATGGAAATATCCGAGCTGTATTCTCAGAGGCGACAATTCGGCAGGAGAGTTTTATTCTGTTGCCGTTACCAATAATTATCAGCAGGCTGATACAGGAACAAAGATGATACACATTGGTAAAAATACCAAAAGCACTATCATTTCCAAAGGAATATCCGCGGGGAAAAGCAATAACAGTTATAGGGGACTTGTAAAAATTACAAAGAACGCCTGCAATTCAAGAAATTTTTCGCAATGCGATTCACTGCTTATGGGCGACAAATGTGGTGCCCACACATATCCATATATTGAAGTCGGGAATAAATCTTCTGTTACAGAACATGAAGCGACTACTTCAAAAATTTCGGAAGACCAATTATTTTATTGCCTGCAACGCGGAATT
>JBBAAT010000323.1:0-3388 GCA_041658145.1 Bacteroidales bacterium
CTACCGTTTTTCCACTAAGCTGTTCAGGGCTGATGTCCGACATGGCTGCATGCAGAAATGCCGATGGTATGGCAAATATAAGCGTATCGGCAGATTGGACAGTTTCGGAAAGGTTGTTATAAAAGATGATCTTATCTTTATTCAGCGCCACTGAACTTAAGTATAAAGGATTATGCCCGAACTCCCTTATATTTTCAATGATTTCAGGTTCCCTGATCCACCAAGCGACAGTACCATCATTTTCCGATAAAATTTTTACAAGAGCGGTTCCCCAGCTTCCACTACCTATAATTGCTGCTTTTTTCATGAATATAATACTTAAAATTCAATTTCTTTTGTTAGTGTTTCTTCTCCTCTTTTAACAACAACAGTGGTTTTGTCGCCTTTTTTAAATTTGCTGAGCGCTTTCATATACGACATGATCTCAAAAACATCGTAATCGCCTATTTTTATTACTATATCACCAGTTTTAAGACCTGCCTTAATAGCTGGTTTGTCATTCAGAACTCCTTCTATCCTCATACCTTTTCCATCGTGAGAATGATCGGGTACTACACCGAGTGTTACAGAAAAAAAAGACCGTTTGCTTGATGGATCAACAGTTTTTGAAAAAGGGATTTTGCCCATTGTATCTGTTTTTTCAATAATTTTTTCAGCATATCTGATGATTTCTGCTTCGCCTGAATAATTCAACTTGTCGGCATCATCAGATGGTTTGTGGTAATCAGCATGTATCCCCGTGAAGAAAAAAAGCACAGGAATGTCTTTCAGATAAAAAGACATCTGGTCTGATCCGTCAAATCCGGATTTTGTTTTCTTGACCTTAAGTCCTTGGTGCGGAGCAAGGCTGATCAATGTATCCCAAACAAGAGATGTTCCTGAACCAATGATATCAAGTCCAGCCTTCGAAGTATCATACCTGCCAATCATATCTATGTTCACCATATAATTAATCTTTGTCAAATCCAACTCATCACTTTTAACAAAGTACGAAGAACCAATCAATCCTTTTTCTTCGGCAGAAAAATTAATAAAAAGATAATTATTGTTTTTCTTTGGTGAATTGATGAAATAGCGGGCCATTTCGATCACTGCCGCCGTTCCGCTGGCGTTGTCGTCGGCGCCATTATGGATCATCGGGATATTACCTGTGTACATTGAATTTTCTTTTCCATAACCAAGGTGGTCGTAATGCCCGCCAATTACAATTGTTGACAAAGCATTATTGTCAATATATCCGGCAATATTATAAGCCGTGTTTGTTTTTCTGATAATATTAACCTTTACATCAGCATTATACTTTTTCCCTTTCAATATTTGTTTGCAAACAGCCCGATCTGCGAAAATTACAGGTATGGAAACGGAGAAAGCACGCATTCCAAGGTATTTAGAAGGATCGGCAGAATACCTGCTTGAATTAATAAAGATAATTCCGGCAGCGCCTTTTGCGACAGCCGTATCAACTTTTTTCTGCAGATTGACATATTTTAAAAATAACGAGTCAGAGGCATGTTCTCTTGGAATAGAGGTTTCAATTACAAAAATCTTCCCTTTGTTGATATCAGGATTATTTTTATAATCATCATAATTCATTTCAGGAATGATAATTCCATAACCCACCCTCACCAACTCACCACTGATACTGCCATTCGCAGAATATGGCAACGGAAAAAAATCTTTTTCAAGTTTAAAAATCTTTTTGCCGATCTTTAAAAAATTACTGTCCCCATAAGTAGGGGTTGCCATAAAAGTAAACGACTGCAAATAAGATCCATCTTTGAAAGCAGGTTTAATCCCTATTTCTTCATAACTGTTCACAATATAATCTATAGCTTTAATTTCTCCTTCTGTTCCTGCTTCACGCCCCATCAGTGAATCGGAGGCAAGTATCATAATGTCTTTTTTTATTCTTCTTTCAACTGCGGTATCTGAAAAATCGAATACCTGCTGCGTCCTTGCTATTAGAGGAAGAAAAAACAGGAAGAGAATAATATATTGAAATTTCATATCAACAGTATCCTTTTTCTAAATAGTTCACCATATTTGTTTATTACCATGTGCTTGTTGTTCTGGAGAACGGAAGCTTTTTATTCCCTTTCACAGCGTTGAAAAATCTCTCAATATATTTAACGATCTGTGTTTCACCATTGAATTTTACTTTCCAAACATCATCTGAAGGTTTGTGGTAGTCTGAGTGAAGCTCAGTAAAAAAGAAAACGGCAGGGATATTTTTAAGATAAAAATTGTAATGATCGGAACCGCTTTTCACAGCATCTTTTTTATTAATTTTCAATCCGGCGGCATCTGTTACTTCAATGATCTTTGCCCATGCAGGGGAGCTGCCGGCACAATAAATGGTAAGTTCTTTTTTAGCGCTGTCAAGCCTTCCAATCATATCACAATTGATCATGAAAGCAACTTTTGAAAGATCGATGGCATTACTTTCAACAAAATATTTTGAGCCATAAAGTCCTTTTTCTTCTGCAGAAAATGCCAGAAATACAAGATTATATTTCTCTTTGGCCGTATCGCTGAAATGCCTCGCAAGTTCCATCATAGCTGAAGTTCCGCTGGCATTGTCGTCGGCGCCGTTATTAACAATTTTTTTCCCGGAAGAAGTTTTGGTATAACCGAGGTGATCATAATGGGCGCCGAAAACCACCGTAAATTTTGCTTTGTTATCAATGAATCCGCCGACATTGTATGCGGATTCACATTTTTTTCTTTTCACATCTGTTTCAATTTCCGCTTTCATATTCGTTGCAACCTTAATCATCCTGGCGGCTTTTTTGTCGGCAAATAACACAGGAACCGAAAGAGGTTTGGTATTACCGGATAGAATTTGCGGAGGGTTCGAAGCGCCGGAAGCATTAGAATTTATAAAAATAATTCCTTTAGCTCCTTTTTCGATAGCTGTGACGGCTCGTTGTTTTGGGTCAAGGTATTTTTCAAAACCCGCAATCTTTTTCAAACTATCAGAAAGATTCAACTCCATTACAAATATTTCATTTCTGATGTTGTTTAAATTTTTATAATCATCATAGTTCAATTCAGGTGCAATTATTCCATATCCAACTTTTACAACTTCAGCTTTTATAGTATCATTTACCGAGAAATCCATCGGGTAAAAATCATCTCTGAAGTCGAACATATTGTGATTAATGATAAGTGTATTTGCTCCGAAGATGGCGCCCCCATTTACATCAAAAGATTGCAGATATGAGTTACCGCCAAATAAAGGCTGAAGCCCGATTTCTTTGAATTGTGCTATAATATAATCTCTGGCCATAATCTCTCCTTCTGTGCCCGCTTCCCTGCCTAATAAAGAATCGGAAGCCAGAATGCCGACATCTTTTTTCAGGCGTACTTCAATAGCCTGATCCGACTG
>JBBAAT010000324.1:0-3363 GCA_041658145.1 Bacteroidales bacterium
AAATTAATTGCCTCACCGGGACAAACCATCACCGGAGCAGTTTGATTAGTTATTGTACCACCTGCTGTTGGTGCTGCACAAGGAATAGCACAAGAAATAGTTCCAGACCAACCTGCATAAGTAATTGATACATCAGACATAAAATTGAATGTAATACATGAACCTGAAGATTGGACGACAAATGCACCCAGATTTCCTGTAGCATTATCTACTAATGGTGAAGCGGTGGAGGGTCCGTCATATATGTACAAATGATCATATCCGTTTTCTACATTAAAGGATGAAAATGAAACACTGACATTTGCTGAACTTCCTGAACAAAATGTAACTGTATAATCCGAGCTGTTTGCATAATTTGATCCACTGCCCCCGCCATCAACAAAGGTACCTGAGCAAGTTGTAATTGTGCCCAGATTGCTGCTCAGCGTATATGTTTGGGCAGAAGAAACAAATATTAAACTGATAAAAAATAAAAGCAAAAATATTTTTTTCATAATCTTATTTATTAATTCCTTTTCCCTATATGTTCAACGCCGGTCATTTTTTTATATGCTTCCGGATTATTATTTATCCATTCCTGTTTCGCTTTCGCAAAATTTTCTGTGTCGAGCTGAGGATTTCCCGTATCGATATAATCAGGAAAATTATCGGGGTAAATCCATTCGTTTGACGGAATAGCTACAGGAAGAGTTGATGCAGGTGTGATAAGTTTCTTCTCAGAAAGTTCGGATATGACTTGAGCATCGCTTGTTTCTATAGTTTTAATATCAAAGTCGATATTTTGCTGCAATAATTTTTCTCTTACTGATTCAGCAGTCACAGTGCTGTCCATCCAAATTTTACAAATTCTATTATAAAATACTTTAAATGCAATAACACCTTTTAATTTAAGAACCTCAGCAGTTAAAATTTCGGAATTCAAAGTATCAATTGAACCTACTAACTGAAAAAATGTTACCAAAACGGAGTTATCATATATTTCGCTGATATCAGTATTACCTTTAGTATAGTCTTTAAAGAATATTTTTTGTGAGACAGAACTTTGTGCTGATAGATTTGTAAGTGATAACAGAAAAATAAAAATTATTAATATCGAGCCAAGAGTTTTCATCATGTTTTATTTATTAAAGATACTTCGGGATTGTATAAAACTTGCTTTGATTTGATGGTTCAAAGATAATATTTTTTGTTTAAATTGCAAAATATTTTCTTTGCATTTTATCTTATAAGTGTTACCCACCCGGTCAGGTCCTGAAGGATTCCATATTTGTTTTTTATGATTGATTTTTTCGCTTTGATAATAAATTTCATAGTCAATTGATGTAATTATCAGTTTCTTTTTTAAAATAAGTTTGCTAAATTTGTTATTAAAGACGTTAAATTTATATTTTGGTTGCCTATAATTGAAATAAATCTTATTATTTTTTTATTTTGAGTGTAAAGTTATCAAATTTATTCAATGATTATTACATATTTGAAGAAAAAATTATTATTTTTCAACAATCATTATAAACAGGCAAGTCATAAAACTTCTTTTCTAACCGCATTTGGGTAAATATTATTTAAGGATTTCAAGATAAATAAATCAATGAAAATATTTTAAAATAATAATAAAATTAGGGGGTTCCCCTAATAAATTTTATCGAATGGTCAGGTGATAAATCGAGGATCATTAAGTAGTGTCTGTCCATATAGTAACTATATTTTGATTTAAGAACAAGGAACACCGATTTATGATTTTAGAAGTTGCTGGACTTCATTATTCTAAAATCGTTAACTTAGCGCAGCGATCTCACAAACACAAATAAAATAAAAAATAATAGTGAGTAATCCTTGTTCGATATTCAATCCCGCATGTGTGGGACCAGTAGCTTGTGTACTTCCATACATACACCAATAATTTTATATGTTTCGTTTTTATATATGAACTCTTTCATATTTTTTATATTTATCTGTGAAATCTGTGGCGTTTTATTTTTGCTGCTGAGTAATTACGATTTTTTTAAATACCAGAAGCAAGAATATCCGCAATGTGTATTGTTTTAATAGGAAGATTATGTTTTCGGATATATCCATCAAGGTGCATGAGGCATGAAGCTTCGGTAGATACAATATATTCAGCCCCTGAACTCAATGCATTTTGTGTTTTTTGTTCGGCCATCGCAGTAGATATGGGCTCGTTCTTGACTGAAAATATTCCTCCAAAACCACAGCAAATATCGGTATCTTTCATTTCTTTCAGTTCCAGGCCACGAACATGTTGTAATAAAGTCCGTGGTTCATCTCTAATACCATACTCTCTGAGGGCAGTACATGCATCGTGGTAAGTAACAACACCCTTGAAGAATGATCCGACATCCTTCACATTCATCACATTTACAAGGAAATCTGTGAACTCAAAAATATTCTTTTGCAATTGTTTAAATTCATTATGCAGGGCTGAATTATGAAACATTTCAGGATAATAATTTCTGACCATTCCGACACAGGAAGCAGAAGGGGCAACAATATATCTGTCATTTGAAAAATCGCGGATGAATTTTTCACCGATACATTTTGCATGGTCCCGGAATCCACTGTTAAATGCCACCTGGCCGCAACATGTTTGTTCCGTATTGTAGTTTACGCCGATATCCAGCTTTTCCAAAACCTTGATCATGTTGAAAGCTGTCTGCGGATACAATTGGTCTATAAAACACGGAACAAAAATATCTACTACCATATCTACTTTTTTATTATACTAATGGAAAACAGGTTTGCGAAAAATATATCATGGTCTATGGTTGATGGTATATAGCAGTTGGTTTGGTATGAGGTATGAAGTTATTGGGAAAACCAAAGACTTACAACATATAACTAAACCAACCGCCATCACCTTCAAACCTAAAACCTGATTTTTTTCAATATATATGCCTGATTTTTCGACAAAGCAAATGTAAATAAAATTTCAGATTTAATATCCATACGAAACAACGTCACTTTCAGAATTGCCTGATGCCCCACAAAAAAAAGCCCTGTGCATAAAGGACATAGGGCTTTTCATTATACAAAAAAAACTATTGTTTCGGAACAACGGTTTTTGTTTCTTTCACTTCGGTATTGATTGCATTTGTCTTCTGATGACAAGGCATATTGCATTTTGTTTTGCTGTTTGGACAAATTTTAGTACAATTTGTGCTGCTTTCTTTGGCAGTACATTTGGCCTTAGTTTGTTCAGGCTGTGTTGTGGTATTTTCTGTAGTTTTATACATAACGACATAAATTATTGCGCATGATAAAATATTCATATCTTTGCTTCCAAAAGGAGGTATCATGCAAAAACTTACTGTTATTACTCATGAAGATATGCGCATAGCATTGAAA
>JBBAAT010000325.1:0-3361 GCA_041658145.1 Bacteroidales bacterium
ATTTATGGATTTAAAAGACATCATGTCAATTTCCGGAAAGGGCGGTTTGTTCAGGTCTATTGCGCAGACCAAAAACGGGCTTATCGTTGAATCATTAGTTGATAAAAAAAGATTTCCCGTTTATGCTTCAGATAAAGTAAGCTCCCTGGAAGACGTCAGCATTTTTACAAAAGACAAGGATATCCCGCTGAAAGATGTGATGGACCTGATCTTTAAAAAAGAATCCGGCGGTCATTGCATCGACCCGAAATCAGACGATGTAAAATTGAAAAAATATTTTGAAGAAGTACTTCCTGATTATGACAAGGAAAGAGTATATATGTCGGACATACGTAAATTATTTTTATGGTACAATTTGCTGCAATCTTTGGGGCTTCTGAAACTTGAAGAAGAAGAGAAAAAAGAAGAAACACCTGAAAAAGAGTAACTACTCAGGCAATGGAATAGAACGCTGATGACGCAGATTGCTTAAGATTAAATATGATTTTTATCTTGTTCATCATAAAATTTATGATTAAATAAGATTTTATTTTATCTGTGTTCATCATAATCATCAGCGTCATCAGCGTTCTATTTATTTGTTCATCGGCTGTGTAGTTACAAAAGAAATTTTATAATGAAAAAAATAATTCAAGACTTTGAAGTTGCTGAAAATACAGGCTTGAACAATGCTCACTTTATATTGAAGCTGAATTCACCTTCGGACTTGCCGGATATTATGCCCGGGCAGTTTGCCGAAGTGCTGGTGCCCGATTTAAGAACTACATTTCTGAGAAGACCATTTTCCATTCACGATGCTGATCACAAGAAAAAAACCATCAGTTTTTTTATCAAATGCGTTGGCGAAGGAACAGCAAAATTACGGATGCTAAAGAAGGGCGATATACTGAATGTGATGTTGCCATTAGGTAATTCGTTCGGTATTGATGCAAAAGGAAAATCGCTGCTTGTAGGCGGTGGATGTGGTGTTGCACCCCTGTTTTATCTTGCAAAATGTTTGCATAAGGGGAAAAAAGATTTGGACATCCTGATGGGCGCTGGAAGCAAAAATGATATTGCTCTTGCCAATGAATTGAAAAATTTCGGGAACGTATATATTACCACCGAAGACGGCACTGAAGGAGAGAAAGGATTAGTGACAGATCACTCCATCTTTCATGAACTTTCATCAATATATTCTAAAATATTTTGTTGCGGTCCGGAATCTATGATGAAAAAAGTGGCATCTCTTGCAAAAAAGAATTCTGTAAATTGCGAAGTGTCGCTGGAAAATACAATGGCATGCGGCATTGGCGCTTGCCTGTGTTGTGTAACCGAAACAACGGATGGTAATAAATGTGTGTGTACTGATGGACCTGTGTTTAATATTAAATCGTTGAAATGGCAGATCTGAAAGTTTTCATAAAAGACCTTGTATTTAAAAACCCTGTGCTCACGGCATCGGGAACATTCGGCTATGGTACTGAATTCGAAGATTTTCTTAATATTGGTCACCTTGGCGGTATCATTGTTAAGGGCACTACGCTTGAACCATGTGAAGGCAACCCATATCCGCGCATGGCAGAAACATCTTCGGGAATGTTGAATGCAGTAGGTTTGCAGAACAAAGGAGTGGATTATTTTATTCAGAATATTTATCCGCAGATAAGAAATTACGATACAAATATTATCGTTAATGTTGCTGGTTCCAAGATCGAAGATTATGTGGCTGTAGCGGAAAAACTTAATGATCTCGATAAAATTCCTGCAATAGAACTTAACATTTCCTGCCCCAATGTAAAGTCTGGCGGTATGGCTTTCGGCACATCCTGTGAATTGGCTTCGGAGGTAACTAAGGCTGTGAGGAAAGCTTATAATAAAATTTTAATCGTTAAACTCTCTCCTAATGTTACCGACATAGCGGGTATAGCTAAAGCAGTGGAAGACGGAGGAGCTGATGCTGTTTCGCTGATCAATACCTTGCTTGGAATGGCTATCAATTCTGAAACACGCAAACCCATCTTGTCAACTGTTACCGGCGGATTATCGGGGCCTGCTGTGAAACCCATTGCCCTGCGCATGGTGTGGCAGGTTGCGAAGGCTGTGAAAATTCCGGTTATTGGTTTAGGCGGTATTATGAGCGCTGCAGATGCTATCGAGTTTATGCTTGCAGGCGCCACTGCTATCCAGGTTGGCACAGCCAACTTCATAGACCCGCAAATCTCCATAAAAATTATGCAGGGAATTGAAGATTATCTTATAAGGCATAATATTTCTTCTGTTAGTGAATTGGTAGGCGCTTTAGAAGTTTGAATCAGGAGTTCTTTTTAACAAATCTCCTGATTATAACAAGGTATGTGGTTGTTGGTAAAATTTGCATTTATTAGTTGAACTTACGCGCATCAAAAAAAACTTTTTCTCAAGCTATAAGATTTTTTTTAACTTTGCATATATGATACCGGTAAAAACCAAACAAGAACTCATTGAAATAATACAATCCCATAAGGATATTATCAAAACTTATGGGGTGATCAAATTGGGTATTTTCGGATCATTTGTTAGAAACGAAGCAGACGATAACAGCGATATTGATTTTTTGATAGAATTTGATCCGGAATATAAAACACTAAAAAATTTTGTGCACCTGGCGTATTTTCTCCAGAACATCTCAGGCAGAAAAGTTGAGATAATTACTCCGCAGTCGTTAAATAAATTTATCGGTAAATATATTACACAGGAAGTAGAATATGTCACCATCGCTGCTTGATTTTTTACAACATATATTACATGAGTGCGCCTATATACAGCATGTAAAAGAGGGTAAATCGCGCACGGAATTATTAGACGATGAAACTCTTAGCAGAGCTATTGTCAGAAGCTTAGAGATAATTGGCGAAGCCACGAAGAAAATACCGCAGGAATTAAAAACCAAATATCCCCGGATAAGTTGGGTGGAAATATCAGGAATGAGGGATGTATTGATACATGATTATTTTGGAATTGATTATGATGTTGTTTGGAACACCATTAATCAGGATATCCCTGAGTTGAACCACGAACTTAGTAGAATCATTGAAATAGAAAGCAAACAATAATCCGATTTTTTTTGCAAATCCACAGAAGTATAAATATCCACTAGTAATTTTCTTCCCTGATCTGCATGTAAGATTTAGGATGCAGGCAGGCAGGGCAATTTTCCAAAGCTTTGGCCGATTCGTAAACATATCCGCAGTTAAGGCATTTCCACCAAACTTTGTTGTCCTTAATAAAAACTTTATCTTCGGAAATGTTTTGAAGGAGTTTTAAATACCTGCGTTCATGCTCTGCTTCTACTTTTGTTATCATTTTAAAAGCTGTAGCTATTTCTGGAAACCCTTCTTCT
>JBBAAT010000326.1:0-3338 GCA_041658145.1 Bacteroidales bacterium
TTTTGATGATGAATTAAGTCCTTCACAAATTCGTAATATTGAGAATGTGCTTGAATGTAAGATTCTCGATCGCAATAACCTTATCCTTTATATTTTCGCAAAACGTGCTAAAACCGCTTATGCCAAGACACAGGTAGAACTTGCACAGTATGAATATCTGCTCCCGCGATTAACGCGTATGTGGACACACTTATCCAAACAGCGCGGTGGCATTGGGTTACGAGGACCTGGTGAGAAAGAAATTGAAACAGACCGGCGTGTCATCCGCGACAGGATTTCATTGCTGAAAGAGAAGTTAAAAACAATAGATAAACAAATGGCTACGCAACGGGGAAACAGGGAAGGATTGGTGCGTGTAGCTCTTGTGGGTTATACCAATGTCGGCAAATCCACCATCATGAACCTTATCAGTAAATCGACTGTTTTTGCAGAAAACAAACTGTTTGCAACCCTTGATACCACTGTAAGAAAAGTAGTGATTGGAAATTTACCTTTTCTTTTATCCGACACAGTCGGGTTCATCCGTAAACTTCCGGTCGGATTGGTGGAATCTTTCAAATCCACACTTGACGAGGTACGTGAAGCAGATATTTTATTGCATGTAGTGGATATTTCTCACGCTAATTTTGCAGAACAGCTCGATGTTGTAAAACAAACATTGCAGGAAATTAAAGTAGCGGATAAGCCTACTTATATTTTATTTAACAAGATCGACGCATACAAGTTCGTTGAAAAAGATCCGTTCTGTCTTATGCCCTCTGCCAAAGAAAACATTACACTTGAGGAATTGAAAAAAACATGGATGGCTAAAGTGAACATGCCGTGCATTTTCATTTCTGCAAAAGAAAAACAAAACATCGAAGGGCTTAAAGAATTGCTTTACCAACGCGTAAAAGAGATTCACAAAGCGCGATACCCTTATGATCATTTTTTATATTAAAATTTGTGTTTTTTCAAAAAAATTATGTAGGTTTGTAATCATAACGGATGCTACGCAAATCATATATTTATTTGTTGGTGTCACTCAGAGCCAGCCATTGCGTGGGCTTGTGAAAAAGCGGCTGTGTCGAAGAGTGACTATGTATTGGTCGGACTTCGACACGTCCCGAAAAGGGGACGGCTCTGCCTGACCTCTAAATTTAGTTCGCCACAGTGAATCATTTATTATATTTGCGTAACATCAGATTATAAGAAATTAAAAATGTTTCAATTTTCAGTTGTCATCATAACATTTAATGAAGAGCGTAATATTGCCCGCTGCTTAAAATCACTCGGAGAAGTGGCGGATGAAATCATTGTTGTAGATTCGTTTTCGACGGATAAAACAGCTGAAATATGTCAGAAATTTCCTGTAAAATTTATTCTAAAAGAATGGATGGGTTATTCACCTGCAAAAAATTTCGCCAACAGCATGGCAAACAATGATTACATTCTTTCAATAGATGCCGATGAAGCCCTTTCCGATGAATTGAGAAAAGCCATCTTAGAATTAAAAAAATCTGATAATTTATTTGATGCTTATCGCTTTAACAGACTTGCCAATTACTGCGGAAAATGGATACATCATTGCAGTTGGTACCCTAATACCAAACTTCGTTTATGGAATCGCCATAAAGGTGAGTGGGAAGGAGAGATTCATGAAGAGGTAAAGATGAAAAGCAGCGCAAAGGTTGGTTTTATTAAAGGTGATCTTTTGCATTATTCCTATTACAGCATCGAACAACATATCAACCAGGTTAATGTTTTTACTGATTTAACAGCAAAAGCAGCCTTTAAAAAAGGTAAAAAAGCAGGTTGTTTAAAAATACTTTTTAGTCCGTTTATAAAATTTACCAGGGATTATTTTTTCAGGCTCGGCTTCCTGGATGGTTATGCCGGTTTTGTAATTTGCCGTATATCGGCGCACGCTACATTTCTGAAATATGCTAAACTCCGGCAACTTAATAATAATAAGTAGAATCCTGTGGCCGGTATTTACATCCATATCCCCTTCTGCAAAAGCAAATGCCACTACTGTAATTTTTATTCGCTGGCTTCTTCCCGTCATGTGAGGGATTTTGTTCCGGCTCTCATAAAAGAGATTGGACTCATGCAAAATTATTTAGCCGGTGAAAAAATCGAAACGATTTACTTAGGTGGCGGAACACCTTCGCTGCTTGATTATGATACGCTGATGATGGTATTTGATAAACTTCGGAAAACTTATGTGATATCTGCCGATGCTGAAATAACCATCGAAGCAAATCCAGATGATCTCGATGTAAAAAAAATCAATGATCTAAAACGAACTCCTGTAACCCGTATCAGCATAGGGATACAATCGTTCTTTGATGATGACCTGAAATACCTGAATCGCATACATACGGCATCACAAACTGAATCATCAGTAAAACGCAGTCAGGATGTTG
This sequence comes from Bacteroidales bacterium, assembly GCA_041658145.1. GTDB lineage: Bacteria > Bacteroidota > Bacteroidia > Bacteroidales > CG2-30-32-10 > JBBAAT01. The sequence continues at coordinate 2,409 of JBBAAT010000326.1, forward strand.
GTTTTGAAAACATCAGTATTGATTTGATTTATGGAATACCGACACTGACGGATGAAAAATGGGTTGAAAATTTAGATATTTCTTTCTCGCTTAATGTACCTCACATTTCGGCTTATGGTCTTACCGTTGAACCCAAAACAGCCATGGAAACGCTTATCAGGAAAGGGAAGGCAACAGCTGTTGACGAAAAGCAGTCGGTAAGACAGTATAAAATTCTTATGCGGCAAATGAAAGCCAATGGTTTTATTCATTATGAAATCTCTAATTTCTGCAAAGATGGTTTCATTTCCCTGCACAACAGCAATTATTGGAAAGGCGTGAAATATATAGGTTTAGGGCCTTCTGCACATTCTTATGATCAGTCGTCAAGGCAATGGAATACCTCTGACATTCTGAAATACCTTGAATCAATTGAACAAGGGAATATCCCTGCTGAAAAGGAAATCCTTTCTGAAACAGACAAATTAAACGAATATATCATGACATCACTGCGCACCATCCGGGGTTGCGATCTTGATTATATCGGAAAAACATTTGGTTCCGGATTACAAAACTCCATAAAAAAAAGGATTGATAAACACATTGCAGCAAATCATATAGCGTTCACTGATCATATTCTTACCCTTACCGATGAAGGAAAACTTTTTGCAGATGGGATTGCAGCGGGTTTGTTTGAGGAGTAGCAGCTTTAATCTTTACCCTGAGAAAAACCGGCTGGTGATCCGAAAATTCAAAATTTGTCGGGATGGTTTTATTTTCAATCACATCAAGATTCGGAGAGACAACAAAATAATCAATGATTGTAGTTTTGGTTTTTCCCTTAGTATAAGCTTCATTTACATCTCTGTTGGTGGGTTGCGAAGTATCAAATACCCACTTCCATCCGCCAGGCAGGAAATCCTTTTCGAATGCAGGTTCCGCTGCTCTTTT
>JBBAAT010000327.1:0-3334 GCA_041658145.1 Bacteroidales bacterium
CGTTAAAACAAAGTTTTATAAAATTCAGAATAAATAAAATGAGCGGTGAAACCGCTTTGAACGCATTGTAGCCCACCACAAAAGGGATCACTGTAAGTAATCCCAGCCAGATCACGTAAAAAAATTTCCGGCGTAGCCGATTTTAATTTTACACGCCATCCCATGCTATCCCGATTATTATAATTTTTGAAGAGAAGAAGACCATCTGTATTATAACAGGGAAATTCCACATTATGGCCGGAAGTAAGAATGTTTTCAAACGGTTTTTAAAAATAATGGTCATTGGAAACACCTTTTTATGTTTTTGTCGAAAAAAAATCACAAAACAAGTTTTTTGTTCATAAAATGTTCATAAAAATATAAAATAAATATTATTGCATTTACTTTTATTTTTACGTAAGTTTGTCGGCTAAATTTTAAAAAATCTCTTTTATGAAAAAATTCATGTACTTTTTTACCTTGTCAGTGCTCTTATCTGTTTTTTTATTTCAGGATTTAAAAGCACAAATTAGTAAAGGAGGCACACCTTCAAGTTTTACTTTTCCAACCATAACAGGTACTTTTGATGTCCAAAATATCCCTGCTATAGATGTAAATGCAGCCTTGCTGGAAGATGCAAACCGCCCCGGTTTATGGGCAGGTAGATCAATACCTGTAAACTATGACATGACCAACTCCGGTACATGGACAGATTTACCTGACGGCCGCAAAATATGGCGATTAAAACTAACATCTTCAGGTGCAAAAGGTCTGGCTGTTTGCTATAATAATTTTTATATACCCGAAGGCGGAAAGCTCTTCTTGTACAATGAATTAAAAACACAGATTATCGGCGCTTTTACAAGCGAAAATAATCCTGCAAATGGCATCATGTCTACCGAATTGATACAAGGAGAAACAGTAACACTTGAGTATGTTGCACCTCCTGTTAAAAAAGTAAAAACAATAAACAATCAGATTAATGGTACAATCAATGGTAACAGAATTTCTACCAATAATACCATTTTGCCAAGAGAGGAATTACCAAAAATCAGCATTTCAGAGCTTGTCTATTTATATTTGGAAACCCCGATACTTGCAAAGTATGATCCATCTAAAATAACCGGTTGGGGAACTTCTAACGCCTGCCAGGTAAATGTTAATTGTTCTGAAGGAGCTAATTGGCAATCGCAGAAAAATGGCGTTGCCGAGATTTATGTAAAAGTTGGCACCAGTTGGGGTTGGTGTTCAGGTACACTTATCAATACAACAAACAATAGCGGAACACCTTATTTCTTAACTGCAGGCCACTGCTACAGCGAAGGAGGAGCAACTGCTTCTGCTGCAGATATGCTGCTATGGCAGTTTTACTTTAAATATGAATCGGCAACTTGCCCAAATCCCGGTTCAGAACCAGCATACAGCACTATAACGGGTTGTGTTCTTAAAGCCACAAGCCCTATTAACGGTGGTTCAGATTTCTGTCTTATTTTAATTAACGGTGGAACTGCAATTCCACAATTATATAATCCATATTATAATGGTTGGGACAGAACAAATACCGCTGCAACAAGTGGTGTTAGTATTCATCATCCTATGGGAGACATTAAAAAAATCTCGACTTTTACTGCTACACTTGGAACCGACACATGGTTTGATGGAACAAATACTGGAGCTACAAATGCTCATTGGACAGGTAGTTGGGTTTCAACAACAAATGGTTGGGGACAAACCGAAGGAGGTTCTTCCGGTTCACCTATATTTAATAGTGTTAAAAGAGTTACCGGTACATTAACTGGGGGAACTGCTGATAATTGTACTACCGGTTCGTCTTTCGATTGTGGTAAATTCTATTATCATTGGGATCTGACAGCGGGAGGTTCAACAACACAATTAAAAACTTGGCTCGACCCTGTTCCTAATTTATTAACAACTGTCGACGGTTTTGATCCATATAATGGTTGGCCTGATTTCTATGGTGTGCCAACTACAGTTTATGAAGGAGAAACTGTAAATTTTACAGATATTACTGTAAGCGCCACCTCATGGTCATGGCAATTTGAAGGAGGAACACCCTCTACTTCTACGGTGCAAAATCCTGCCAATATATATTACAACCAACAAGGAACTTATAGAGTAAAATTGACTACTGTTACCGCTGTTGCAGGAACGCAAACAATGGAAAAAATTGGATATATCACCGTTAATCCAGGAGCCCCGATGGCACAAATATGGTGTGATAATTTTACCACACCGGCCAATTGGACAACATCAACTTCCGGTGGTTACACTGATGCTTGGGCAATTACTACTGCTGCTCCTACGGGTGGTTATAGCGCTACAAATCCTGGTAAAATCGTTTCAACATCAGGAGGAAATTATGCTCTGTTTGATTCTGATGCGCTGGGTGCTGCCGGAGACAATCAATGGGCACACGTTACAACTGCTAACGGAGTGAATTGTGCTATTTATGAAGCAGTTACTCTGAAATTTCAGGAAGCTTATACGAAATTTTATGACAGTACATTAGTATATATAAGTACGGATAATTTCGCTACATCAACAAGATATGTGTTACATGAAGGCTATGCAAATAATGATGGGACCGCTAATCCTAATAATTATTCACTGAATATTAGCACTGCTGCTGCCGGAAAAACAAATGTAAAAGTAAGATTCACCTTCCGTAGTACTCAGGATATGAGCACTAGTGCAGGATGGGGCTATGCATGGTGTATTGATGACGTTTGCATGGAAGGAGTTCTTCCCGGACAAAGTTTACCTCAGCCTGATTTTACGGCTTCTACCAGCAGGAAAATCAGCCCGGGACAAAGTGTAAGTTATACAGATCAATCTTTATACACTACTTCCTGGCTATGGACTTTTGAAGGTGGTACACCGGCAACATCAACTGCACAAAATCCAACAGGAATTGTTTATAATACACAAGGATATTATGCTGTTACATTACAGGCAACAAATGCAAACGGTTATGTTTCTAAAACTAAAACTGACTATATTCATGTCTTTTTCGATTGCAGTTACGATTCAAATGTTCAAGACGGTGATGGTATTTCTTATTATTATGTGCCGGGAGCCCCAACCGGATATACACCAGGTCATAATTCTGAGCTCATTACTGCTTATGCAGATAAATTTACCATCGGCAACTTAACTGGTAAAGTAAAATCATTGATGGTGGCTGTTGGTTTGGCGGATATTGTGGGAGCTGCTACAAATGTTACTTTCACTATCTGGGATAATAATGCAGGTGTTCCCGGAGCGGTTTTAGGAACCAGAGCTATTGGTGTTAAAGACCTATTGGCAGGTTATTTAAATTCAGTTGACTTTGCCC
>JBBAAT010000328.1:0-3334 GCA_041658145.1 Bacteroidales bacterium
GATTGTTTATTGCGAAAAGTGTTATCAGCAAGAGGTTTATTAGTAAAAATTAATGAACGAAGTGAATATAATTTTTTTAACCCTGTTAAATAATTTTTGAAAAGCAAAAATTGCCGAAGGCATTTAACGGGGTAATGATTTTAATACTCATTACATTCGTTTAAAATCAATTATGCAATTTAAGATTGAAAAAAAGTTAAAAAATAGTTTAGGGAGAGCGGGGGTAATTACCACTTCACATGGGGAAATTAAAACTCCGGCTTTTGTTGCGGTGGGAACAAAAGCGACTGTAAAATCTTTAAATCCAGAGCAAGTGAAAGATGCTGGTGTGCAAGTGGTACTTGGAAATACTTATCATTTATATTTACAGCCGGGAGATGAAATAGTGCGCGATGCCGGAGGAATCGGTAAATTTATGAATTGGTCTGGACCGACCATGACAGACTCCGGAGGGTTTCAAGTTTTTTCTTTGGGTGCTGCTTATGGGAAAGACTTATCAAAAATTACGAAAATTACTGACCCTTCGCTTTTGATTCCGGAACGATTTGATGATTCTGACGCGCCAAGATTAGCAAAAATTGGACAAGACGGGGTTTCTTTTAAATCTCATTTAGATGGAAGTATTCATTATATAACTCCGGAAAAATCAATTCAGATTCAACATAATCTCGGTGCCGATATTATTTTTGCTTTTGATGAATGCACCAGTCCAACGGAAGATATCAAATATCAAGAGGAAGCTCTCGAACGCACACATCGCTGGGCAGAACGTTCTCTTTCTGAACACAATAAACTGAAAACTGAAAAGTTGCTGCTTTCTAGCGCAGGAGAAGATTCCTCTTTTCTGGGGTCGCTGTCTCCGCGTGCTCGCGGAGCGCTGCCTCTCGGCCCGTCGGCCTGCGAGACACCCCATAAAAGAGAATCTTCTCCTGCGCTCTTTGGCATCGTACAAGGTGGACGAGATGAGAGATTAAGAAAAGAAAGCGCTAAGGCAATATCTTCTATGGATTTTGATGGTTTTGGAATTGGTGGTTCTTTTGCTAAAGAAGATATGTCTTCGGCAGTGAAATGGGTGAATGAAATTTTACCGGAAGAAAAACCGAGACATTTGCTTGGGATAGGGGAACCGGAAGATTTATTTATGGGGGTAGAAAATGGAGTAGATCTTTTTGATTGTGTTTTGCCAACACGTTTGGGAAGAAATGGAACCATCTATACGAAAAATGGAAAAATAATTATTACCAATACAAAATACAGAAATGATTTTTCATCGATTGAAAAAGATTGTGAGTGTTATACTTGTAAAAATTACACAAAAAGTTATGTAGCACATCTTTTTCACGGCAAAGAAATGCTAGCTGGCACACTAGCTTCTATTCACAATTTGTATTTCATTACCTACCTTGTAGACCAAATCCGCCAGTCAATTTTAGATGATAATTTCCACGAATTTAAAAAAGAATTCTTAATTAAGTATTTGAAATGATTTTTGTAATTTATGATACGGAATTGTAAGAAAAAGAATAAAAAAGCAGGAAGTTTTTACTCCCTGCTTCTCTTAAGATTTTTACATTTTCTCTGGTACTTCTATACCAAGAATCCACAAACCATTTTTCATTACAATATTTACAGCGTTTGTTAGTTGTAAATTGTATACTAACATTGGATTGGTTTGGTCAATGATTCTTGTATTTCCGTACCAACTGTTAAATGCGTGAGATAACTCAATTAGGTAAGAAACCAAATAATGAGGCGCCCACTCAGATATTGATAATTCTACAATTCTTGGAAAATGAATAAGAATTTTTGCAATATCGTTAATTAATAGTTCACTTCTTTTAGAAAAGTCAACCGATGGTAAGTTTAAATTCTTTGCTTTAGAAAGAACTGACATTGCCCTAACGGCAGTGTATTGAAGATATGGACCAGAATCTCCCTCAAAAGATAAAGATGTATCCGGATCAAAATTGATATTTTTGCCAGTTGCCACTCTTAATATATCAAATTTGAGTGAAGCTAAAGCTATCTCTTCAATCAATTTTTTATCCAGATTATCTACGCGTGAAGAAACTTCTTCTGCAATTGCATCAAGCACAACCGAAGCAATAGGGGCTCCACCTAAACGAGAAGACATCTTGTTTCCTTTAAAGCTCATTCGTCCGTGGGTTCTATGAATTGTTTTTTCTTTCCACGTAGGCTCTATTTTTCCAGCAGCACTAGCAACAACTTCAAAATAACGTGCCTGTTGACTATCGGTTACGAAAATCGAGAAATCTGGATTGTAACGTTTAAACTTCAGTGACAAGAGCCCAATATCCTTTGCTTCGTAAGTTGGATCATCGGTTTTGTTTATAAAAACACGAGTATGTAATCCATCTTTTTCACCAAGATATACAATTGCTCCTTCACTTTTTACAAAAACGTCACCTATATGTTCGCGGACGATTTTTCCACCCTCCTCTCCGGCTTCACTTTCAAAGATATAGGCATCAAAAGATGACCCTAATCTTTTAGTCATACCCATAAAGTAGGATAAACTTATTTCCTTTCCCTTTTCGTAGGTATTAAATTCAACTGACGGAATTCTGTTATAAATCTTTTTGGAGATATCCCGTATTTTAATTTCTAGCCCTTTATCTTCTTCGAATACTTTTGTACCACGGACATAGCATTCTCCTAGATAAGCAAGTTTCTCCTCTTCTGTTTGCAATGAATCAAGCTTAGAAACTCCATCAAGCATAATGATATAAATTGCCTTACCGATTCCAAGTGAAACATCAGATGGATAGGATATTTCCGTTACTTCAGCTCCAGAATATCGCGCAAGTCGTGTTATGGATTCTCCTATTACATTGTTCATTACATGTCCTATATGGAATGGTTTGAACAAATTTGGGCTTGAGTGTTCAACAAGAATTCTTTTGCCAAGATACATAGAAGATTTACCAAAGCCAGAATATTGGTCATCATTTATTATTTTTATCTGCTCTGTAAAAAAATCTGCAGAAAAATAAAAATTAATAAAACCAACTCCAGCAACCTCTACTTTTGAAATTTCTTTCGGCAAACCTTTTTCTTCTAATTTTTTCTTTATTTCGTTTGCGATAAGAATTGGTTTTTCAGACATCTTTTTTGCCTGAGTTAAGGCAATATTTGTACAAAAATCTCCATTTGTTGAATTATTTGGAAATACTAATTTAATAGTGTTTCCAAGGAATCCTAGCTCTACGAGAGTATCCTCTAGTAAGGATTTTACTGTTTCTAGTAGCTTTTTCATTTTATTCACCTTTCAAAGAATTATTTTTATAGTTATTTGTTTTTATATTACCACATA
>JBBAAT010000329.1:0-3333 GCA_041658145.1 Bacteroidales bacterium
GCGCCCAGCAAAAGAGGTATTACTTCTTCTTGCACAGGCATAGGGTTTTCAAAGCCCATTTCCTTAATGGCTTTTCTTATCTCAAAAGAGATATTCAATTCTTCAAAAGTTTTCATTATTTTTTTTTGATTATGTGCTTTCGTCTGCCATTGGCTGTAAACCTCTACGATGGCATAAGCACAAAGAAAGGAATGAATTGTAAAAACGCTTAGCTTAGAACACTATTACTTATCATACCAATGTTCGTTCTAAAAGATATAATCGAATTAGAACGATTACATTGGTAAATGCCGATAGACTTTCAACATCATTTTAAAAATACTTTTTTTTGAAATGATATTTTTGAAAGCTAATCGGTATCAGAGCGCAAAGATAGTGATAATTTATCAATGATAGATGTTTATCAGACATATTAATAATTAATCAAACCCTTATCTTATAAGGTCTGCAAAGGTTGTTTGTTCAAGCTTGTCGGAGACGTAGTCACGGATATCAATAAAAACATCCATTATTTTTTTATGTTGTTCCACCGGTGTATTTTTATAAAAATATTTACTGACCGATTCCACAGGGGCAAGAGCGCCATCCATTAGCCTGATGATCTCTGCAAGTGATATTTGCTCAGGAGCTTTTGTAAGTGTGTAACCGCCTTCCGAACCTTTTTTGCTCCTCACATAACCGGATGTTTTAAGTGTAATCAATATCTGTTCAAGAAACTTTTTTGGTATCGACCAACGCTGAGCTATATCATTTATCTTAACATAGTCTTTGTCGGCATTCATAGAAAGATCAATCATAGCAAGGCATGCGTATTCGCTTTTTCTGGAAAGTTTCATGGATAGTATTTTGTTCCGCGATTACAAATGTACATGAATTTTTTTAAAAATATTTTCTATTGTTAGCAACAGTTTAGTGATTTTTTTGAATACTCCAATTATCAGAGATTGCTTCCCATTTCGTTCCTCATGGTCGCAATGACGGGAAGTGCTGTCGTCATTGCGAAGCCGACAAAGGAGGATGAGCAATCTTAAAAAATTATCGAAGTATTACTGTTAGCAAAGCTCTGCTAAAACTGTTTTTCCGGCTCTTACCATTTGTCCCAAATGAACCTTTATTTCTGCATTCAGAGGCAAAAGGATATCTGATCTTGAACCGAATTTGATAAACCCAAGCTCCTCGCCTTGTTTTACGGTTTTACCTTCAAATGCATTACAAACAATCCTTCTGGCAACGGCGCCGGCTATTTGTCGGACTAGGATGAAGTGTTTGTTTTGATTTTCTACCACTACTGTGGTATGCTCGTTTTCTTCGGAAGATTTGGGATGCCATGCAACAATATAAGAACCCGGGTGATATTTGTAATACCGCACAATTCCTGCACATGGATACCTGTTACAGTGAACATTTAACGGGGACATGAAAACAGATATTTGCAGTCGCATATCGTTAAAATACTCCGTTTCCAATACATCTTCTATAACCACTACTTTACCATCGGCAGGCGACAAGATGTATTCATGGCTCAGCATCATATCCCTTCGTGGAGAGCGGAAAAAGTAAATTATAAGAATAAAAAGAAGTGCAAAACCGCCATCAATACAATATTTCAAAATGTCATATCCCCGTAATAAAAAATGCAGTACTACAATTGTAACCGAAAGTATCAGGAAAACTATAATAATGGTGAAATATCCTTCTTTATGAATCCTCATCTTAAAAATGTTCTAAAAATTCTATATATATAAATACAAACGGAACAGAAAGCAACACTGAGTCAAATCTGTCGAGAATGCCACCATGTCCCGGGAAAAAAGTACCTGAGTCCTTGCAATCCATGCTTCGCTTGAGCATTGATTCTGTCAAGTCTCCAAAAGTACCAAAGATAACTATGATCAATGCAAGGATCAACCATTGCAACCAGGATAGGAAAAAATAATATTCGGAAAAAACGGTTGCAAGTATAAATGCAAACAACAAGCCCCCGATTACACCTTCCCATGATTTTTGGGGAGAGATTCGTTCGAAAAGCTTGTGTTTCCCAAACTTCATCCCAATAAGATATGCAAAAGTATCATACGTCCACAATATAAAAAAATAGAAAATTGGAAATGCAGGGTTTTCTGTATCTTCTTCAGAAAAACAGGTTAAAGATATAAGCAGTGAAAATGGAATTGCAATATAAATTATACCAAGAAATGTATTGGCAATATTACGAAATGGATACTTGGATCGCCCATACAGTTCGGCAAAAAAAACAAGAATGGATGCTGAAAATAAAGAGAAGTAAAGGATATTTGTTGTTTTTATATTTATTATATCTGAATTATGAAGAACCGTAATAATGAAAATGGCAAGCCCAATAATAGTTCCGGCAATTCTATCAGAACAAATTCCTTTTCGGTTTATAATATCATAAAATTCCCATAAACCCAAAATCATGAATAAACCAATTACAGATGCAAACGCCCAGTAATTCCAAAGCGCTGAGCCCACAACTACGAAAACAAACAAAGCGCCGGTGATAGTTCTGGTAAGAAAATTATTCATAATCTTTCCTTGTTAATTATTTGTTTTGCCAAAATCACATCATCAGGATGAACATGAAGTTCAATTTCGCCAAAAAGATATGATGAATCCTGCTTGTTTATAACTACACTGTTAATATATTTATCTGCAAGAACAGCCTGAACGATATCCACTTTATATATAAACTTTGAACTATATATACAAACCCAATTCACTCCCATTTTTAATCTATTAGAGGGTTTAGTCACAAACCGTATCGTCAATAAAGAAAACGAAAACATTTTTCGGGCCGTGCGCACCCATTACCAGTGTTTTTTCGATATCGGCTGTACGACTTGGTCCTGTAATGACCGAAATCATAGAAGGTATTTTATCGCTGTATTTCTGTTTTATTCCGGCAAGTGCATGTTTCAGGTCTGGCACCAGTTGAGAAGCATAAGCAAGAACAATATGCACCGGAGGATAAACAAACATTCTTCTGCCACATTGCTGTCTGGAAGAAACCATGATACTGCCCAATCTCGCAATCAGGAATTCACAGCTTGTAATTCCTGCTTCAATATCATGCATATTGTCTTCCTCCGAAAGAAACGGAATATGGCCTTCTGTTAAAATCTGTTTTACTTTATCCTCCAGGCAAAATACATTTGCCCATTGGTTATCGGTCATCAGGGCTTTCAGGTTCTCCACAAATTCGCGCTCTGATTCGCAATAAACAAAATTACCGGATACTTTAATAAACTCTTCCGCAAATACCACTTCGGGTGAATCGTCCATCTCTTTGTAAATGTTCGATTCAAAGTCAAG
>JBBAAT010000330.1:0-3330 GCA_041658145.1 Bacteroidales bacterium
ATTTTGTAGTGAAGATGTAAAGCCATCGCCAAAACTCCATAGATATGCTGAAGGTAATGTGCTGTTTAAATTACTGGTAAAAAATACTGTATCGCCTGTAACCACTAATGTATCGTTTGCATAGAAGGTAACCACGGGTGTTGTTACCGCATAAACGGGCAATATTTTTTCATGCATTCCGCCTTCACCATAAGAGGTTAACCTTACATTATATATTCCTTCAGATGTATAAGTATGTATGGGATTTTCTTCATGCGACACAAACGAGCCATCCCCAAAATCCCATCTATAAACACTTGCATTTAGTGATAAGTTTTTAAACTGAACAGTTAGCGGAATAGTACAAGAAGGGGATTCATAAAAAAAATCAGCAGTAGGTAGTATTTTGGGCTCTTTAACACAAGAGAAAAAAATAAAAAACAAACCTAAGGCTATTAAAAAATTGTTTTTATTTATGTTCATAAATATTTTATTTTAATTTAATTTGATTGACTTGTTTATTACTTTATATAAGACGATTTATCAGAGAAAAAGTTGCTTATTACAATAATACAAAAGTAATAATAAATCACGAAATCCCAGTTACCGGGTAAATCTTATTTTTTTTCTTCCATCTGTATGTCATCTGTTCCTTGTTATACTTTGCACGGGACGGGTTTGTGCATTCTTTATGGCATATCCATCCCTATGGGAAAAGTCCCAAGTTTCAAGAACCAAGTTTCAATCCCGCACATGCGGGATTATTTATGTAATCAGACACTATTCTGTATATGTTGCTTCAATTGTCCGTCCTTTATCGTGTGCAACAATGCTTGCTATTTTATCACTTTTTAATTCTATTTCAAAGTCCATGCTTTTGCGCACCATATTGCCAATCTTCATTTCAGCCTTGCTTTTCAGGCGGATCATGTTAGAGGTCATCGTGTCGTCAATATAGTCGTAAAGCAAAGTGTAATCCGCTTTGATAAACAGATAGAAGGGTGCAATAAAATCCTGGAAAAAGAGCAATATCCTGTTGTTCAGAAGATAAATGGGATATTGGTCTCTTAAAATAAGTTTTTTGTAAAAACCTGTCATCACTTTGTATGATGCCATAAAGAAATAGAAAAGCAGGGAGTCTTTGTCGCCTTCAAAATGTTTGAAGTAATGAATATTTCCATCATTTGCGAAGTACGCCTTCGATTTTGTGTTTTTGCAACAGATGTATGAATTGTTGTAATAATCCACTTCCACTTCCCATTCCACGGTTTCTTCTTCCTTCTTTTCACTGTCCTTAACATTGAATTGAAATTTTCTGCCGGGTATAAACCTATATGCTTCCGTCATTAAAATATTTTTCTCAATATTAGAAATGGTTTCACCTTCTTTTGGTTTTTCAAACTGTTTGAATTCATAAGCATCATCGGCGCGGAGGATATAATAGCTTATCGGGAAATCAATAGTTTTGGCATCAATAAATTGATTTGCCTGGAGTTGAAAATGGATATGCGGTTCGGGCGAACGGCCTGAATTGCCGCAACCTGCAATAATTTCATCTCTTTTAACATTATCCCCCTTTTTGTATCTGACAGAATCTTTTTTCAGGTGACACATCTTAGAAAACAGATATGGCGCATGTTTGATGATGATGGTATTTCCCCAGTTATCATTTACATTTACATCGTTAATTTCATTATCATCAATATTATTGATTACATCTTCCACCACTCCATCAGCGGGGGCCAGTACTGGTTTTTCAAAACAATAAAAATCTTTTTTCTGAATTCCATAGCCTTGGTATGTCCTGTTATTAAAATCTCTGATCGTAAAATCCCATGCATGTTTCCATTCCCCTTTGTGTGTAATCTTGCCATCATTGCCCTGCGAAACCGTCCATTCGCCCCAGAAAGGGAGAGAAACAGGAAAATAAAAAGAATTCTTAAAACGCTTTTTGCTGTTTTGCTGCGAATACAGGTTTCTTTCCGGTGAAAATTGTTGAAATGAAACTTCTTCAATACTAAGAGTCTGCCTTACCCTGAACTTAAGTATATAAAGAAAAAGCAAGACGATAACATTGAATGGTAACGAATAAATTGAAAGCTGAAATGTCCAGAAAACCATTATTGAGCCACTTGTAACTATGGCTATCAGTGGTGTAAGAATCACAACCCAGAAATAAGAAGATCGTGAGGGAACAATAAAAAACCCGCCAATGGCAATGGCTGTAAGAATAAAATTAAACCCGATATAATTATAACTAAGTTCATTGATATTGCCACCGATGAATTTGTAAAAGAAGAAAGCGGTATAAAAACCAATCAAAGAAAGAGTAAAAGCTATTCTCGAATATATAAGTATTCCGAAAGCAATTAATATTCCTGCAAAAATGTTATATTGAAAAAATATTGCACCAAGCGATTTTAAATAAATATTAAGCGATTCGGGAATATTGAGATTGTTAAGTTGATGATACTGATTAACAAGTTCAACGCCACCAGCAGAATAAATTTCGTTCAGAACATATATTCCGCTTTGGCTAACAATTAAAGCTGTGTAATGTCTTGTAGCAATAAATACAAGCCAGATTGCAAGTAAAAAGGGGATACTCAAAAACGGCAGAGCATATTTCCCGATCACTCCTTCCATTGCAATTGTAAGAAAAAATGTAAGAACTGCGGAAAAAACAAGTAATACATAAAAAGCAAGATCAGGATCAAATGTAACGCCAAGTCCAAGCCCTACAAGCAAACTATTGAATCCATAGTAACCACGGCTTATAGTGAACTCATTATACCCCATAAGGTATGCAAGCAGATTTGAAACAACAACAGCAATAAGCCCGCTGATTCCAGCTTGTGGATTGATAAAAGTAACAGCAATAAGCAACAACGCAAACAGCTTGTTGTCCGAAAAATAAACGGCTGTATAGCTATTAAATGTACTCCGGTAAAAGAGCAGAATGTAGTTTTTTATTTTTTCGATGAAATTCAATTGGGTTTGTTTTTTACAATTCAAATTTCTTTAAATATTCAGGAGTTTTTTCAAATCTTACAATGCTGTCATTAGTTTCGTTATCCCTTATGATATGCGGTTTCCCGTTAACATCTATCATTACTATTTTCGGGCGCAGAGTAATGAACTGCATCCACTGTGTCATATTGTATGCCCCGACATAATGTACAACTACTTGGTCGCCTTTGTTAAGTAATGGTAAATTTACATTCTCGCGAATTACATCAATATTCATACACAAAGGTCCATATAATATGGTGTCTTCAGTATAATGTGTAAATTCCTGCGCCGGTGTAACTTTGTGTTCGTACCAGAAAGAGGTAAACATAATATTAACGC
>JBBAAT010000331.1:0-3330 GCA_041658145.1 Bacteroidales bacterium
TTTGCTATTTAATACAGACGAAAGCATAGCTACACCCTGTTCTGTAAAGACCATAGGATAATATCGCCTTCCACCCCAACTTGAAATCACAGATTGTGACCTCAAGTTTGACATCACAATTTGTGATTTCCAAATATCAGTTTCTGTTTTATTAAGTTGAAACATAAAATCTTCAGGGAATCGCTCAATATTTCTTCTAGTGGACTGATTGAGCGTTCTAGTTTCAACTCCATAAAGTTCAGCAAGATCTCTATCTATCATGACTTTCTTGCCTCTGATTAAAAATATTTTACTGATCACCCTTTCACTTGGTATTACAATAACTTGTTTCTTATTTGATTTTGTTTTTAATTTTTGCATTTACTTTCTACTTTTTAAACTTTAAAAACTAACCTGAAGTTGCTTGCTCAAACTCTGGAAAAGGGTATTAACATTATTAATGTCAATTTTAATTGTAGCGCTTCCGGATTGTCCTTCTTCTGGTTTAATAGATAATATATTTTTAGGGTCCGGGGTTGATATTTTTTCTCCATTTAAAAACCAATCAAAAGTAAGTTCTGACGCATTTATATTTTTTGGTGAAAAGAAATAAGGTTCCACATTCAAAGTTTTTCCATCTGAATTTATAGTAAATCCATTATTCAAAGCTGTTTCCCATCGGACACCAAGGATTGGGTCATTTTCGTAAAAAAGTATTTTAGGATTTACTGTATTCAAGATTATTCTTTCAGAAGCATTAGTACCTCCGGAAATATCAGACACTTTTACTTCTACAGTATTGTCTCTATCTAAATAACTATTTTGAAAGATGAAAAAACTTTTGCCCCAACCCGAAGAGTTGGATTGAACATTACCGTCCTTTTTCCAAGTGTAAGATAAATTATTTATATTTACTTTTCCGTTTTGATTTATCAGATTTGGTATAGCTACTATTTTAAATTGTCCCTGACTAGGGGCCAGCGCTTTTCCTTTATAAAAAGGTGGGACATAGGCATCATAAGCTTCCCAAAGCATATCTACGTTAGCTGGGATCAAGGTGATTATTTTTGAAATACTTTGCCCATCAATAGTGTCTATCATAGCGGATAAGGTAGTATTTACCCCTACTTCCCCTGTTTTGAAGGAAAAAGCTTTTTTCCCAACCCCTCCACTCATTTCTTGATTATTCACTGACCAAGTAATATTTGCCTTGTCTAGATTAATGGAATGACTACTTAAAATAGCGCTTACGTTTTGATTTGGATTAGGGTATTGAGGTGAAACACTTAAAACAATATCTGTATCGCGTATCTGGGCATTAGCAAAAAACCCCGCCGAAGCAACAAAGAGTATCAATATTAATATTATGTATTTCTTTTGCATCATTTTAATTATATCATTTTCCTTCTGTTTCTATCCTCTCTAAATCTTGTTTTGCTTTTTTGATTGATAATATTTGAGATGGATCAGAAGTAATAATTTGGTCCTCGGTATATGAAGAAATGGTTTTGATAGCGACATGTTTCAATCCGGCGAAAAAGATTCCTTCCCCTACCCCAGATTCTAGAAGTAGATATTTTTCTTCATCAGTGAGATTAAATGTTTTTTGCAGGACATCGATGGTAGTTGGTGATTGTTTTAACAAAAGTTGAATGGAAGAGTTGGTAACAATTGGCACACCATATGGAGATTTCATAAAATCTGCCGCGTCTTGAGTAATAGTGGAAAGACCTAGGAAGTATTTTCTACCTCGTTTAGCGATTGAATACAAAAATGATGCTGTGTCTTCAGATTTCATCATCCACCAAGCTTCATCTACAACTAAAAGTCGTTTTTTCAAATTCTTACGAATAGTTATCCAAATATAATGCATCACG
The DNA here is from genome assembly GCA_041658145.1 of Bacteroidales bacterium. Classification (GTDB taxonomy): domain Bacteria; phylum Bacteroidota; class Bacteroidia; order Bacteroidales; family CG2-30-32-10; genus JBBAAT01. The sequence goes on from JBBAAT010000331.1 coordinate 1,857, forward strand.
ATATACATAGCGACTGGTTTTAGTTCATCTTCCATATCACGGATAGAAAATACTACGAATTTTTTATTGATATCCACATTGGATGGCCTGTTAAGGAAAGTAGACCAAGAACCTTTAGTGTATTTAACTAATCTTTGTATGACCGAATCACTTCCGTCCATTCCCCCCAAGACCATTTCAAAATCCGAAAGAAGTGGTGGTTCAATGTTTGAAAAATCTGATTCAGGGGTAATGTCTTTCATGGCATAAGTTTCCGCTATAGCACGATCTACCATCGAATCTTCTTCTGGGGTAAGCCCGCCCAACATTAATCTAAAAAGTCCCACTAGATTTATTATATTTGACCTCAAAACATCTTCGGCGGATTCATCTTCGCGTGGGATTGGTAAATCAAAAGGATTAATGTGGTGGTCAGAAGAAAGAGAAATATTAAAATATCGTCCTCCTACTGCTTCAGACAAATATTCATATTCTCGTTCTGGGTCTATCACAATAATATCTATATCAAACATCAAAGATCTTAGGATTTCTAACTTTGTAGCATAACTTTTCCCGGCGCCAGACTTAGCGAAAGTTACAGAGTTGTAATTTTCTAGTGAAAATCTGTCAAAAATCACCAAACTTGAATTATGTCTATTCACTCCATAAAGTATTCCCATTTCGGAAGTTAAGTCAAAAGAAATAAATGGGAAAATACTAGAGAGGGGTTCTGAATTTAATTTTTGGTGGATATTTAGTAGGTCGTTTCCTAACGGCATGACACTTTTGAAACCTTCTTCTTGTTGGAAAAGAGCCGGCTTGATATAAATCATTTTTGATTCAAGTAAGGACTTTACTTCATTTTCCACTTTGTAAAGTTCTAACTCATTGTCGGCGTAAACTGTGATATAAACACTAACATCAAACATTTTTTGTTGCGCCTGAATTAAATTATCACGAAGTCCTTCCAAATCTTGATAGGCAGTGTCAAGCATCGGGTCGCGAACCATTCCTTTTCCTTCGCGCACATTGATTTGGCTTTGAACTTCAGCTACTTTTTTCTGAAACTGTCTTAAAGCGAGAGATGTATCCACTGGATGAATGAAAATTGAAACATCAAAAACTTTGTCCAAATTAATGATCGGTGAAAACCAGTTGTCGCTTAAAAATCTTGGGTAGGAAATTATGAAAAAAGTACGAGCTATTTTATCACCCAAATTTATAGATTTAGATTCTATCTTTAGAGCTGACGGGGCAACGATGTCTTGTAGTTCTAGTTTAGCTGATTCATAAATTTCTTCTGGCAGAACCGCTAAAACCGAAGCTTTTGCTCCTTTTGTTTCGTCTGTATTCTTTTTTCCTAATAATTTATCAAAAATTCCCATCCCGTTAGAAGCAGGTCGCGGTCAACTTACCGTGATTTTGCTTTATTATACTATTAATTTTTATTTTTCTGATTATCATATTTATATTTTTTAAACTGCGACCGCGGCTT
>JBBAAT010000332.1:0-3291 GCA_041658145.1 Bacteroidales bacterium
AAGTTTGTATAATTTTGCCCCGTTTAATGTATAAACAATAAATCAAGAATAATGAATTTAAATAAACCGGAGGTTTTATGACAAAAAAAGGTTTTAATACAAGAGCTATTCATGCAGGACATTCAGGTTTTAAACCTGATTCCATGACCACACCATTATATCAAACTGTTGCTTATCCTTTCGAGGATGCAAAAGAAGCAGCTGAGATATCCAGGGGCGACAAACCTGGTTTTACTTATGGACGCTGGGATAACCCAACTGTTCAGGTATTTGAAAAAAGAATGGCTGCTTTGGAAAATACGGAAGGTGCGATAGCTGCGTCTTCGGGTATGGCAGCTATATTTCTTTTAACACATCATCTTCTTAACCCCGGTGATGAGGTTGTTTCCTCCAATCGTGTATATGGCGGAACATTCGGGCTTTTCGACACCGGACTGAAAAAAATGGGTTCTAAAGTGAATTGGGTTATTAATCCTGAAAATTCGGATGCATGGGCTGCTGCTATAACTCCAAAGACCAAATTCTTATTTGTTGAAACACCCAGCAATCCTGCTTTATTTGTTGCTGATATTCCGGCTCTGGCAAAACTTGCAAAAGCCCATAATCTTCCTCTTGTTGTTGATAACACCATTGCAACACCTGCATTACAGAGCCCGATTGACCTGGGAGCAGACATGGTTGTTCATTCAACAACAAAATATATCTGCGGAAATGCATCCAGCCTTGGAGGTATAATATGTTGCCCCAAAGCATTTGCTGAAGGAATCAGGCAAAATGATATTCGTTATCTTGGACCTTCAATGGCGCCTTTTAATGCATGGTTGAACCTGAATGGTCTTGAAACCCTCTCTCTCAGAATGGAAAAACATAGTAGCAATGCATTGGTTGTTGCAAACTTTCTCGAAAAACATCCGCGTGTTGAATCTGTAAACTATCCCGGACTTCTTTCCAATCCATACAATAAACTAATGGAAAGGAATAAAATAAAAGGTTTCAGTTCGCTGATGTCGATTGTTATCAAAGGAAACTATGATGATGCCACAAAATTTATTGATTCCTTGCAGGTATTTACACATGCAACCCATCTTGGAACATGTAAGAGCATTGTTACACATCCAGCTTCAACAACTCACTCTGCAATGGGTGAAGTTGAGATGCGCAAAGCCGGTATTTCTCCTTCTATGATCAGATTCTCGGTCGGGATCGAAGATGTTGAAGACCTTATCAGCGACATGGAGCAAGCTTTGGAAAGGATTTGATTTAAAAATATACAATAGTTTAGTATAGTTAACTCAAACTTTAATTAGTACAAAACGCTTTATTAATGGAAAACAACGATCTTCAAAACCTGGAATTATCAGATAGTATAAAAATTAACCAGGATATGAAAAATGAAAATGTGGAAATGTCAGAAAGCACAACTGACCAGTATATGCAGGATGCAGGGATAATTGAAATCTCAACTGATACTTCAACCTTAGAATCGGAACTGCAAACAGAACTTACTGAAAAATCTTTAGCGGAAACCAAACAGTTTGTCGAAAAAATAGCGCAAACTCATAATCCTGAAACAGAACAGGAATATAACCTTTTATCACGGGAACAGCTCGTAGCTATGCTTGAAGAAACTGTTAATGCAGAAGATGTAAGCAGCATCAGAGCTAAAGTTGCTATGATAAAAATATCTTTGCTGAAAAAGGAGAAAGAAGAAAAAAATATCCAATTAAATAATTTCTTTGCCAATGGCGGGAAAAAGGAAGATTACCAAGCGGCTCCAGACCCTCTGAATGAGCGCTTCAATGCAGCATTTAATATATATAAAGAAAAGAAGAGTCGTTTTAATGAAGAGTTAGAACGGCAAAAACAGGAAAATCTTGTTCATAAACTTCAGATACTTGATGATATTAAACACCTTATAGAATCTGAAGAAGAACTTAAAAAAACTTACGACGCATTTAAATCTTTGCAGGAACGCTGGAAAGAAATTGGTCTGGTTCCGAAAACCGAAATCAACAACCTTTGGCAGAATTATAATTTCCTTGTAGAAAAATTTTTTGATAAAGTAAAAATTAACAAGGAACTGAAAGATCTCGACCTTAAAAAGAACCTGGAAGCAGAAATTGAATTGTGTGAGAAAACAGAAGAATTGTTACTCGAAACCTCCATTACAAAGTCTTTCAGACAGCTTCAGAAATATCATAAAATGTGGCGTGAGATAGGTCCAGTTCCACAGGATAAAAAAGATGAGATATGGTCCCGCTTCCGTAATACTACGGAAAAATTAAACGAACGTAGGCGTGAATACTATGATAATCTGAGTATAGAACAGGAAAAAAATATTGAAACGAAACAAGCGCTATGTGAAAAAGCTGAACAAATAGCCGAACTTGTTATTGACACTACAAAAGAATGGCAGGGACAAACAACCATTCTGAACGATTTGCTGAATGCATGGAAAACTATTGGCGCTGCGCCTAAGAAACAAAACGATGAACTATGGATTCGTTTCAAAACAGCAATTGATTTATTTTTTAACAACAAAAAAGAATTCTTTGGTAAACTAAAAAACGAGCAGGTCAATAACTATAATGAAAAACTGAACCTGTGCATACAGGCAGAAGCAATCAAAACAAGTAACGAATGGAAACGTACCACCGAAGATTTTATTCGCTTACAACAAGAATGGAAAAAAATAGGACCTGTGCCAAAAAAATATTCCGATAAAATCTGGAACCGTTTCAGGGCAGCATGCGATGAATTTTTCAATAACAGATCTTCGTACTTTTCAAATATCGATTCGATTGAAGAAGAAAATCTTAAACTGAAAAATGAGCTTATTCAGCAGGTAAAAGGTTATCAGTTTGGTGAAGATAACAATGAAAATCTCAAAATAATTAAGGATTTTCAACGTAAATGGATGGAAATTGGGCATGTTCCTATAAAATTTAAAAATGATCTGCATATTGAATTTCGCGAAGCCATTAATGCCAATCTGGATAAGCTGAAAATTAGCCCTGTTGAAAAAAATACTATCGGATTTAAATCAAAATTTGAAGCTATTGCCCACACGCCAGGCGCAAACCAAGCCATCTCCAAAGAAAAATCATTCATTATTACAAAAATCAATTCCATGAAGAATGACATTAAACTTTGGGAAAATAATATTGGTTTCTTTGCCAATTCTAAAAATGCAAATTTGTTAAAAGAAGAATTTTTGAAGAAGATCGAAAATGCGAAGGAAGATATTAAAGTGCTGGAAGAAAAATTAAAATTCCTGCAAGAAGTGAAATA
>JBBAAT010000333.1:0-3282 GCA_041658145.1 Bacteroidales bacterium
TTATTATTTCTCCTGACCAGATACTTTATACCGGTTCTCCCAATCCCGATGTGATGATAATTACTTCTGCTGATGGTCTTGATTTTTCGATGGCAACCCTTGCGAACATGGATCATGGGATATTGTTCGTTGATGAAAGTTTATCTGTTCCCGAAACCAGGGTTAGGGTTGTACGCCATCCGTTCCGCTCCAATGCCACTGTTAGAAATGCTGCTTTGTACAGCCTGTTGTTTTATCTGAATTATACAGGCGCTTTTCCGGTACAGGCTTTACTGGATATTATAAACTACAGTAAAATTTCTGAACGTTTTGATTTTGGAAAACTATTTGAAAAAATATAAAAAACATTTTAGATAAAGGGAGCCACGTGTGCATATTCGAAAAAAACAAACAAGATGAATAAGCGTATTTCAATAAATTCAAAAGAAGATATACCCAAGAAATATCAGCAGACACCCATCGGGCTGCTTTTAGAGTATCATAATCTTAACCGGCCTTTTGACGCATACGACAAAGCGCAACTTTTAATCGGAATGTGTATGGACAACCGGAAACATTTATACCTACCCGACAATTTTGCTTTTATCATTCGGACCGGCGGAGCAAACCTGCGTTACAGCGAATTTAAGGTTTCTTATGCTATTGCTGTCGGACAAATCAAGCACATTGCGCTCATCGGACACAACAACTGCGGAATGGTAAATTTAATTTCACGCAAAAATGAATTTATAAAAGGACTTGTGGAAACAGCAGGATGGAAACAGGAAAGAGCCGAAAAACATTTTATGCACTTTGCACCAATGTTTGAAATTGGCAGCGAAACCGATTTCATTTTAAGCGAGACAAAACGACTCGGGCAGCGTTATCCGAAAATTACGATTGCTCCAATGCTTTACCTGGTTGAGAACAATAAACTATACTTCTTAAAAGAAAATTAAATGACAACCAACGCAAATCCGGAAAACTAAATATGTAATCAAATGAAACTTGGAATAATCTCCGATATCCACGAAGATATTGAAAACCTGAAAAACGCTTTTAATGTGCTTGAAAGGAATTCATGTGATGAGATTATCTGTCTTGGCGATATCGTTGGATTTTGCATTCACTACAATGAATATTCGCATATCAGGAATGCAAAAGAATGCCTGAAGCTTATAAAACAAAATTGCAAATATGTAATTGCCGGCAACCATGATCATTATGCTGCCCGTAAAATCCCCGAGTACAGGGGCGGTTTTCATTTTCCCGAAAATTGGTATGATATAAGCATTGATGAAAGAAAACTTCTGTCTTCCGGCAAAGTGTGGCTTTATGATGATGAGTTATCTTCAAATCTTGAGCAGGATGATATAGAATACATTAATACCTTGCCTGAATTTTTGAAATTGGAGATAAACGGAATAAGATGTATGTTCTCTCATTTCGTCTTTCCTGACATTACAGGTTCTTTAACATCTTTCCCAAAAAATATTAAAGACTTATCATCTCATTTTGATTTTATGAAAAATGCAGAATGCCTGATTGGATTCTTCGGACATGTTCATACCAAAGGGATGATGCTGGGTTTTGAAAAAAACAAACAAATTATTCCCATCCTGCAGGATTCATTTAATTTTTACTCTTTCGGATTCAATAAGCTCAAGAATAAAAGCCAATGTATAGCATTGCCTGCAGTTACCCTTACTGAAAGGAAAAGCGGAGTGACTGTTTTTGATGTAAAGGATTTTAGCATAACTACAATAAAATTAAAATAAATATTATCATGAATAATAATTCATTAGTGAGTAACTGGAAGATATTTTTTGTCAGAATTATTCTTCCTGCCATATTTGCCATAGCGCTTTTTATCCTTTCCTTTTTTGTGATCATTCTTCCTTCTCTTGAGAATAACATCATGGACAGTAAAAGGGAGATGATACGCGAGCTTACCAACTCTGTCTGGAGCATTCTTTCCAAATACGAAAAAGAGGAAACAGACAGTTCATTGTCGCGTGTATCAGCTCAGCAGAAAGCCATATCCGAAATCAGGCACCTTCGTTATGGCGAGGAGATGAAAGATTATTTCTGGATCACGGATATGTATCCGTACATGATCATGCATCCTTACCGCAGCGATCTGGACGGGAAAACACTTACTGATTTTAAAGACCCGCAAGGAAAAAAGCTTTTCGTCGAGTTTGTAAATGTAGTGAAAAAAGACAAGGAAGGATACGTGGATTATATGTGGCAATGGAAAGACGATTCCACGCGTATTGTTCCAAAGCTTTCTTATGTTAAATTGTTTAAACCATGGGGTTGGATCATAGGCACTGGAATTTATATAGAAGATGTGAAAGTTGAAATAAATAATATGGAAAGCCGCCTGATTAAGGTTTCCGTCTTTATCACCATGGTTATAGCGTTACTCCTGATCTTTATCATGCGGCAGAGTAACAGGATTGAAAGGAACCGCCGGATAGCCGAATCCGAACTGAAACATTCGCGGGAAAGGTACAGGGCGCTTGTAGAAGCTTCAACAGAAGGATCGCTGATGCTTTTTGAAGATGATATTTATGCAAATAAATTCATGCTTGACCTGCTTGGATATAATGAAACAGAAATAAAAGACCTGAAAATTTTTGACATCATCTCTGATGAAAAATTCCGGGCGCAAATTTCAGGTTTTAAAGACCTTGCAGAAAGCATGGAAATTCCGCGGCAATTTGAAACAAAACTGCGCCGTAAAAACGGACAGATGATAGATGTGATAATAAACATCTCAAAAATATCACTGGCGGAAAAAGATGCAATCATCGTGATTACGAAGAATCTGGACAGTTATAATGCCATAGAAAAGGAATCAGATAAGGAAAGACAGCATTTGATGAGCATGTCGGAAAGCCTTCAGATAGGAATTTTCAGAAGTGTTCTTGCCCGCAGAAGCACATTCATTGAGGCAAATTCTGCTGCTGTGGCAATTATGGGCTTCCACAGCAAAGACGATCTTTTTAAAACAAACATCGAAGATTTGTTTGCCGATGCTGATGAACGCAGAGATTTTATTAAGGACATGATCAGAAATAATTTCATCAGAAAAAGAATTCTGAAGATCGTAAAAAAAGATAAAACCACTGCCTTTATCAGGGTTTCTCTGAAAGTGGTGAATGAAACTGAAAGCGGAATCAAATACTGCGATGGCATTGTGGAAGATATAACCGAATACCATCTGTCGGAAATTGCTAAAGAAAAAATTTCTGAGGAGCTGCAAATTTCACAATCGTTATTGAACCTTCCTGTTAA
>JBBAAT010000334.1:0-3278 GCA_041658145.1 Bacteroidales bacterium
ATATCTCTGTTTCTTTTTAATTTCCAGCTTTCTTCAAGATTATTTCTGTCAATAAGAACAAGAAAAAATCTGTTTGCTGCGTCAAATCGTCTTGTTCCTTGGTTCTCGTAAAACCAAACTATCAGTTCTCTCGGATTTTGAACGGTGTCATTAATGATGGCTCGTCTTGTTTGATGGAATGTTTGTATAAAAGTTTGTGCAACTTCGCTTGGGTTTTCGGTAATTCGGGTTAAAAGTTCTTGAAATATTTCATCATCACTCGAATTGCGGTCAAAGTTTATATTATTTTGTTTTGCAAACACCTTTAATTCTGTAAGTTCAGGTCTTAATCCTCTTTGCTGTCTTTTTCCCTTCATAAAGCCATCAGGGAAATACGTAACTTTTAAATCAAACGGAAAATTATTCCAGAAGAAATCAACCTTCTTCACAAGCCCGACAGCAGGTAAAATATCAGGATGGTCCTTGAACATATCTTCAATAAGAATTGATGTCCAATGGTTATACCACGAACAAAGAACATAACTTTTTAATCTTGGCGTCAAATCATTTTCAATACTGTTGAGAAGTTGATTGTAGTCGCGAATTTTCTTTACATAGTTGTTAACAATTGTCTGTTCAACTGCATTTTGATAAAAACCACCCCAATTGAAAACGGTTAAACGGAACAATTGAGTGTAAAGATTTTCTTCATTACCTATTCTTTCTGCTCTTTCTTGCTGATAAATTTCTCTGATAAAAGCATCAATAGTTGCCTCCGGAATATTTTGGCAAAACAAGTGTTCAAATAGTTGTCTGTTCTGAATATTTTCAATGTTGATTTGTGCTCTATCAGCTAATTGTCGTAAAATCTCTGTTCGTGAAAGAGAACGAAGTTTCAGGAAATAATTTCCTTGTTGATGGTTAAGGATTGTCTCAAACTCGTTATTTTGATACGCCCTGTATAGTGTTCTAAATATTTCTTGCATGATGAAAATTAAAGTTCTTCATTTATTAATTGTCCTTATTGGTTTGAGGACACAAAGTGTTTGTTCTTCGGTTGACAAACAAATAAAATTTCTTGACTTCCCGCAACGCTTCCTTTTCCGCCTCTGCCGTTGTGATAGGTTTTCGTTTCAATCTTAACTTGTCTGTACTTTGAAAGATTTTTTTCAAACTCTTCCACACTCGGATAACTACGATTGTTGTAGCTGATTAACCAACAAGGAATTTTTTCTGCAAACTCAAAAAGCTTTTCAAACGATGCAATAACATCCCGTTTCTTATCAAAGCCACTGAACCGTTGCGGTTCATAGCGTCTAATTCCATTGATGAATTTCTTGTCTTGCCAATATTCGGTAAATGTTTCAAGCAAATGATAAAAACTTTGATAATCAGCGTGACTGTCACAATATGGCGGGTCAAAATATGCTAAGTCAATGTTTTCAAGTGTTGGCAGCAAGTCTAAAATATTTTTGTTGTAGCTGCGATTCTCTTGCTTGTTGTCAAAAACAGCGTTGTTGTATTTCGGTAATAGTTCTTCAAAAATATCTTTGATTGGTCTCACCAAACTTCTGTTGCGTTTAATCCTTTCGGGGTCGCTTGCGTAACGCAACGCTTGTGTATGTCCGAAGTGTCCCATTGTAACCTTCCTTGTCATACTTCGGTTAATTATCGTGTATGCTAATGCTTGCTTATATTGATTATCAAGCAGCAAAATGTTTGCTTTGAAATTATCTAAAAATTCTGCTTCGTTCTTTTCAAAAAAAACATTAGTGTAAATATTTTCTATCAGCTTAAAATCGTTTTTATTTTTAGCGGGTTGCAAAAGTAAAGTGATGTCTTCTTTTGTTAATTTTATTCCGTTATTCTCAATTAATGCTAACCCAATCTGATTATTAAAATTCAGGAAATCATTAGTAATAGTTTTAAACCCTAACTGTTTAAAAAGAAAAGCAACAGATTGCGAACCTGCAAATGCGTCAATTGCCGATTTTACATTGACTGGAATAAATTTCTTTATCCACGCCAGATGAGTGTATTTTGCACCCAAATATTGTGGTTCCGGAAATTGATAATTGAAATATGCGTATTCTTCAAAAAGCATTTATCAGCGTCTGTTTTTACAAAAGTAGTTATTTAATCGTTCACTTTTTGATTTATGCACTGTCCCTATATCATGACCGCTAACGATCGACGCTAAGTATAGTGCGGGATTACGAAGCTGCGTCTGTATCCGCCGTGACTAACGCATGATACGAGAGATGCTGCTGAAATACCCTCTGAACCCCGCATTGATCATAGCCTTTGTTGTGAGCCGTATTTTTTGTCCAATTATCCTCTGTTGAATGGATTAAGATTGCTTATTTCTTCTTTTGTTACTTTAGATTTTCCAAGAATATCCTTTCGTATTTCGATTAACAGTTCTCCAAAAATCTCTACTTCTTTGTCAATATCACTATCCTTACTGTCAGAATACTCAACCCATTCGTGATATTTTTTTATTACACTATCATTGGCGAATAGTAGCAACTTGTCTCGTGCTAACATTCTTTGTCTATCTGCTTCAATTCCTTTAATTTCTTGGTCGTACATAATTTGAATTGCAGTTTCGGTGAAGTTCGTTAGAAACTCGGAATACGCTCCTCTTTTTTGCTCACTTACTTTTTCGTCAAATTCCTTTTTCTTTTGTGCTAAGTATTTCCAAAGAAGCCCAATTGCACCAATTATGGCAATGAGAAGTTCGATACTTGGTTTCAAATAATCAGTCAACTTAAAACCTTGGTCTGTATTAGACGCTACAGTAATCAGTTTATAAACCAATGTGTCATTGATGATAAGTAGTTTTGATTGTGAAGCTATTGTGCCTACAATTAATAATAAAGTATCTGGCATTTATGTTTTTTTTAATATGGCTTACGGCTTTTAAAGATTTTATCCGCAGTTTAAGCAAAAAAATAAAGCAGGCACAAATATAAACATAAATTGCGGATAGAATTAAGCCATAACTCGGAAAATTTGTACTTTTTTAAAAAAACTATTTTCCACCCCCTTTTTTATAATACTTTTGTAAAAAATACACATAAAATGATCACTTACCGTAAAGAAGCATTACAAAGAGCACAGAACAGAGATTTACCGTTTCATCCCGAATTAAATGTAAAAGTGTCTGAACTCTTCGGCTGCAATGTGTTTGGCCGCGATGCCATGCGCGAATACCTCCCTGCAGAAGTGTTTGAAAGCATCATGCGCAACATCAACGAAGGCACGGGAATTGACCGCAGGATCGCCGACCATGTGGC
>JBBAAT010000335.1:0-3275 GCA_041658145.1 Bacteroidales bacterium
ACGAAGAAGACAAAGAATTCCTTAAAAAAGATATCAGCCTTACAATTAAAATGAATGACAAGGAAACAACCATCTCCGAAAAGTTACGCGATCTGGATTGGAACGATATCTATGTGGAGATTTTCAAAAAATATCCGGATGAAGCCGGTTGGATAAAAGCTACAGAAGCAGAATACCTTGGTTATTTTTTCCCAGGACGGGTATTTTGGGCAAAAATGGAGCCTATAAAAACTATATGCTACGACATCATTTCTAAAGCTATCGAAAGCGGCATATATAAGGAATTATTATATATGTATCCAAAAAACAGCGGCCGTTTATCAAAAACTTTCAAGATCAATACGAAAACATACAGTTTTAATTTCATTCAGACTTATCATGAAGAAGGCGATAACTTTTACTACTCCATTGGTATAAGTTTACCTTTTGTGCTTCTCATGGATTTCAGGATATATTATAAGATTTACAAACAATAATCAATGTCATGTTGAGGGCTAAATATTATACTCACTCATCAAATTTAAAGTAATTTTGTACGTTATAAATATCAGATATTACTGAATAATCAAATTGATTTTTATGAATACTTCCTTCCTGCCTGCCGGCAAGGCAGGCCTGCCTACCGGACAGGCAGGTATTAACAAGATCGTATTATACTTTCTTGTTGCATTTTTAGCAATTTCGTCCTTCTCGATAGCGCAGAAACAAAAAAACAACTTTGAAGAGGATAGCAAAAAACTCACTTCGGCTCTCCAGATCATTGACTTGTTTTATGTAGATACAGCCAATAACAATAAACTTGTTGAAGCCGCTATTATTAATATGTTAAAAGAATTAGACCCTCATTCTGTATATATGACTGAGGAAGAAACGAAAGAGTCTAATGAGCCGCTGCAGGGCGCCTTTGAAGGTATAGGCGTTCAATTTAACATCATCAAAGATACCATCATGGTTGTTTCTCCCACTCCCGGAGGACCTTCTGAAAAGCTTGGCATCATGCCGGGAGATAAAATCGTGAAGATTAACGGCGAAGATGCCACAGGAAGTAAGATTAACAACAACTATGTAGTAAAACACCTTCGCGGAACTAAAGGCACTACTGTAAATATCAGCATTAAACGAAAAGGGAAAAAAGAACTTCTTGATTATACAATTACCCGCGATAAAATTCCCATCAACAGCATTGATGCTACATTCATGGCATCTTCTGATATAGGCTATATCAAACTCAACCGTTTCGGAGCTACTACCATTGAAGAATTTGATCAGTCAATAAAGAATCTGAAAGCGTCCGGAATGAAAAACCTGATCCTTGACCTGAGAGGAAATGGCGGAGGCTATCTCAATACAGCCATTGACCTTGCTGATGAATTTCTCGGTAAAGACAAACTTGTTGTTTATACACAAGGGAACTACAGCCCCCAGCAAAAATCATTCGCAACAGAGAAAGGCGATTTTCAAAAAGGTAAGCTGATAATACTTATTGACGAAGGCTCTGTATCTGCAAGCGAGATCGTTTCCGGCGCTGTCCAGGATTGGGACCGTGGACTTATTATGGGAAGACGTTCATTTGGCAAAGGTCTTGTACAAAGGCCATTTCCATTACCCGATGGTTCTGTGATTCGTCTCACCACTGCACGTTATTATACACCAACCGGCCGCTGCATACAAAAACCATACAATGAAGGCACAGATAAATATTACAAAGATCTTACTGATCGTTTTAAACATGGCGAATCATTTCATCCCGACAGCATTCATTTCCCTGATTCACTTAAATATTATACTCCCAAAAAACGACTGGTTTATGGCGGCGGTGGCATCATGCCCGACATTTTTGTACCGGCCGATACATCCATGATTTCGGATTATTATGTGAACATACAGCGCAAAGGTTTAATGTATTTGTTCTCTCTCCAACTGCTGGACAGATCACGCGACAGCCTGATGGCAAAGTATAAGAACGCTGATTCGTTTGTGAAAAATTTTATAGTTGATTCGGTGTTCCTGAATAAGTTTATTGCTTACGCCGATAAAGAACTAGAAGAGAAAAAAACTAAAGTAACTGATCCTTCAAATAAAAATCTAAACGATAGTCAAAAAGTGATTTCCCAAAAAGATATTGATTCATCTACTGTAAAAGAGAAAGAGAAAGAAAAAAAGAAAAGAGAAGAAATTAACCTTTCAAAAAAATACATCATAAATCAGCTCAAAGCAAATATAGGAAGAAGTCTTTTCGATATAAACACTTATTTTCTCATCACAGCTAATATTGACGATGTTTACAAAAAAGCCATCGAAGCTATGAACGATAAGACGTTTAAACAATATAAAATCGACTGATATTTTATTTCAAATGCGCCATACTGCGCCCATGCTCCGATTCATCGTGGAAGGCGAAGCATCTTTATGTAATTATTTAAAGAACGGTTGTAAGTTGCCTCATATTCCTTATTGAAATAACAAGCTGGCAATTCACCGTTTTGCCTGTGATATTCGATGCATTCGCAACAAACTCCCTTCCTTGAACATGAATAGCTGCAATTGCAGTTCCTTTTGTTTTGCTCTACAGAACAGGTTTTCATAAATACAACATATTACAATAGTTTTTTTTTACAATTTAAAAATTCTGAATTCCGCATTCTAAATTCTGAATTCTGAATTAATTTCATTCACCAATTATCTTAATCAATACTCGTTTTTTTCTTTTTCCATCAAACTCTCCGTAAAATATAGCTTCCCAATGGCCGAGATCAAGCATACCGTTTGTAATAGCCACAACCACTTCGCGTCCCATGATCTGCCTTTTTAAATGTGCATCTCCATTATCTTCTCCAACATTATGATAATATCCATCACGACTGTATGGTGCAAGTTTCTCAAGCCATTCCATATAATCACGGTGCAGACCTGATTCGTTATCATTTATGAACACACTTGCTGTAATGTGCATAGCATTAACCAGACAAAGCCCTTCTTTCACACCGCTTTCTCTTACTGTTTCCTGCACTTGCCCGGTAATATGCACAAACTGGTAACGCTTTTCCGTATTAAACCAAAGTTCTTTTCTAAAACTTTTCATATTTTCAGAAACTGTTTTGAATTTTTATATTACTTACTTTTTACTACTAATCTTTAAAAGTCACTCAGAGCCGTCCTTTTTTCGGGACGTGTCGAAGAGTGGCTATTCGGTCGACTTCGACTCGCTTCTCCTTCAACTAATGTTTCAGGATAATCGGCTCTGCCTGACCTCATAAATCTGTCATTTTAGAAAC
>JBBAAT010000336.1:0-3265 GCA_041658145.1 Bacteroidales bacterium
ATGGCACACCAGATTGGGTGTACGAAGAAGAATTTGAATTTACTAAAGCCTATTTCTGGTCGCCCGATGGCAACAAGCTTGCTTTCTATCGCTTTGATGAAAGCAAAGTGAAAGAATATGACATGGTATTGTACGACAGCCTTTACCCAACCATATATAAATACAAATACCCAAAAGCAGGAGAAGATAATTCCATTGTCAGTATTCTTATGTATGACCTGAAGACAGAGAAAACCCAAACAATGAATATTGGTACGGAAAAAGACCAATATATTCCCCGTATTAAATGGACAGAAGACCCGAATATATTGTCGATTCAAAGAATGAACAGGTTGCAGAACAAATGGGAAATCCTTTTAGCCGATGCAACAAATGGAACGTCGAAAGTCATTTACACTGAAACGAACAAATACTATATCGAGATTACGAATAATCTGATATTCCTGAAAGACAA
This sequence comes from Bacteroidales bacterium, assembly GCA_041658145.1. Classification (GTDB taxonomy): domain Bacteria; phylum Bacteroidota; class Bacteroidia; order Bacteroidales; family CG2-30-32-10; genus JBBAAT01. The sequence goes on from JBBAAT010000336.1 coordinate 455, forward strand.
GAAGAATTTTCTGCTTACAAGTGAAAAAGACGGGTACAACCATATTTATTTATATGATATGCAGGGTAAGCAGGTAATGCAGCTTACATCGGGGAAATGGGATGTTACCGAAGTGAAGGGCGTGGACGAAAAAAACAAAATTGTTTATTATATCTCAACCGAAGAAGCTCCTATGAACAGGGCATTGTATTCCGTAAAGCTTGATGGCGCTGAGAAAACAAAAATATCAGCCAAAGAAGGAACAAACGAACCCGATTTCAGCGAAGGTTATAAATATTTTATCAATACATACAGCAATGCAAACACTCCGCCGTATGTTACTATTAATAAAATGAACGGTAAAGAACAGAAAGTAATCATTGATAATTCAGAGATTATATCAGCCGTGAAGGAATATGGTTTTACTTCTGAAGATTTTTTTAAATTCAAAACTTCCGAAAATATTGAACTGAATGGATGGATAATTAAGCCTCCGGATTTTGATGCAAATAAAAAATATCCTGTATTCATGTATGTTTATGGAGGACCCGGTGTGCAGACGGTTGAGAACAATTGGGGCTACGTGGATTTTGCATGGGCTGAAATGTTAGCGCAGAAAGGATACATTGTTGTTTCTGTTGATAACAGGGGGACAGGGTCAAGAGGAGAAGAGTTTAAAAAATGTACTTATGGACAGCTTGGCAAATTAGAAACCATTGATCAGATAGAAGCCGCGAAATACTTAGGCAGCCTGGCTTATGTGGATAAATCACGCATCGGCATCTGGGGCTGGAGTTACGGCGGTTACATAACCGCCCTGTGCATGACCAAAGGTGCAGATTATTTCAAAGTTGGTATTGCTGTTGCTCCTGTTACCAACTGGAAATATTATGATAACATCTATACAGAACGATTCATGGGACTTCCAAAAGATAATGCCAGCGGTTACGATGACAATTCGCCTATCAATTATGTAAAAAAACTAAAAGGTAAATTCCTCCTTGTTCATGGCGCTGCCGATGATAATGTTCATTTTCAAAATTCCATGATGCTTGCAAAGGCATTGGTAAATGCCAATAAGCAATTTGAAATGCAGTTCTACCCGGACAAAAATCATAGCATTTACGGTGGTTACACCAGGTATCATCTGTTTAAAAAAATGACGGATTTTATACTTGCTAACTTGTAGTAATATTTTTTGTATTATTGTAATATTGAAATACAACAATAAATTTGTAAGTTTGTATAATGAAAATAATAATAGAACCGCATACTCTCGGGCGGGCACATGAGCGGGGCGCTAATAAAGACGAAATATATGAAGTAATATCTGATGGTATTGTTATTCCTGCAAAAAACAACAGGTATGGAAAATATAAAATATTTACTTTTAACCATGAAAGGAATAGCAGTTTTTACGAACAGAAGCGGGTTGAAGTTTATTATACTATCGAAAACAGTACAATAATAACTGTTACAGTTTATGTTTTTTACGGAAAATGGGAGGAATAAAATATGATAATAAATTATGATTCAAAAAACGATCTTTTGTATATCAGAATTGATAAGCGAAAGAACACAATAATAAATAAAAGGATGTCGGATAATGTTGTTCTCGAACTGGGAAAAGATGATATGATAATCGGAATTGAAATCATGGACGCATCAAAACATGTTAACCTTGAAGAAATATTACCGGTTACGTATAAAGTGCCAAAAGCATCATAACTTTATCTATTAATTTACCGACATCATTAATGATTGCCCTGCCTTGCCGGCAGGCTGTTTTACTATTATATAACAGTATTCAGGATGTACCATTGGATAGACTTTTCGAGGCCTGCTCTTAAATTGTATTCGGGTGAATATTCCAATAAAGTTTTTGCCTTTTCAATGGATGCCAGCGAATCTTTTATATCTCCTTTTCGTGTAGTGGTATATTCGGGTTTAATATTGCGAATGTCTTTTTTGTAGTGTTTAGAAAGGAGTTCAATAAGAATTGCATACAATTCATTTAGCGTAATCATTGATCCGCAAGCTACGTTATAAACATTATTCAGCGCTGCTTTATTTTCGGTTAAGGCTGCAAGTTGATTTGCTTTTATCACATTGTCGACATAAGTAAAGTCTCTTGTCTGGCTGCCATCTCCATAAATTACCGGGGACACGCCCTTCATCAGCAATTTAATGAATTTTGGAATAACAGCAGCATAAGGGCCTTCAGGATCCTGCTTTTTCCCAAAAACATTGAAATAACGCAACCCGATTATTTCCATTCCATGCAGATCGGCAAATACCCGCGCATACAATTCGTTTACTTTCTTTGTAACAGCATAAGGCGAAAGCAATTCGCCCATGTCTTCTTCTCTTTTGGGTAATGCCGGATGATCGCCATACACAGAAGAACTGGATGCGTAAATAAGTCTTTTTACTTTTCTTTCCTTACATGCGATCAAAATATTCAAAAACCCGTTAATATTGATATCATTTGTTAATGCAGGGTTTTCAACAGATCGTGGAATGGATCCCAAAGCCGCCTGGTGAAAAACATATTCAATACCATCAACGGCATTCCTGCAAACATCAGGATTTCGAATATCCCCTTCAATAAGCCGGAAGTTTTTATGTGCAAGAAATTCGGAAATGTTCCCTCGTTTCCCTGTAATAAAATTATCTAAACAAACCACTATATTACCTTGTTCCAACAATGCTTCGCAAAGGTTAGAACCGATAAAACCGGCGCCACCTGTTACTAAAATTCTTTTCCCTTTTAAGTTTCCCAATGTTAATGTTTTTATTTACGGCTACAAACCTACATGAATTTTCAAACAC
>JBBAAT010000337.1:0-3258 GCA_041658145.1 Bacteroidales bacterium
TATTATCTAAGTGCCTAATTCAAAAAAAATATTTTCCCCGTTATTACCACGGTTAAATATATGATAAAACGCTCCTGCTTCTATTTTACACCTGTAGTCAATCACTGCTCAACCCCATTCAAAATCACCGTTTCCACTTTATTGCTTCCATAAGAATATGGCATAAATTCATAAGAGGGGATAGGCTTCGTAATAAAAAGATTCGCTTTTTTCCCAACAGCAATACTGCCAAGTTCATCGCTCAAACCCATTGCATAAGCGCTGTTCAATGTAACTGCATTTATAGCTTCTTCAGGAAGCATGCGGTATTTAATACAGGCAAGCGATAAAATAAATTGCATATTTCCGGAAGGGGAGGAGCCGGGATTAAAATCACTCGCCATTGCAACAGGCAGCCCTGCTTCTATCATTTTTCTTACAGGTGCCAAAGGCATCCCGAGAAAAAAAGCTGCTCCGGGAAGTATCGTAGGCATTGTATCAGAGTTAAGCAGTGCATTGATTTCTTCTTTCCCAACGTATTCAAGATGATCCACAGATAATGCATTGTATTTAACTCCAACCTGCACACCACCCGAGTAGTCAAGTTCATTAGCATGTATCTTAGACCGCAACCCGTATTTCATTCCTGCCATCAAAATCCTGTCGGTATCCTCTACGGTGAAAAAACCTTTGTCGCAAAACACATCGATATAATCAGCGAGTTCTTCATAAGCAACAGTTGGTATCATTTCATTGATTATCAAATCTACATAATCTTTTTGCCTCCCTTTATATTCAGCAGGAACAGCATGAGCGCCAAGAAAAGTAGATTTGATGGTGAGAGGAGACAACTCTTTTAATCGCTTTATAACTCTGAGCATTTTCAGTTCGTCTTCGGTATTCAAACCATATCCGCTTTTAATTTCAACAGCGCCTGTTCCGTACCTTATGATCTCTTCAAGCCTTTGCAATGCCTGCTCCACAAGCTCTTCCTCCGGTGCATCATGCAGTTTTTTTGCTGAATTCAATATTCCCCCGCCGCGTTTTGCAATCTCTTCATAAGATAAGCCTTTGATTTTATCAATGTATTCAATTTCCCTGCTGCCGGCGTAAACCAGATGTGTATGCGAATCACAGAAACTTGGGAAAACCATTCCTCCTTTTGCATCAATCTCTCTTGCTGTAAGCCTTCCCGGTTTCCCTAACTCTTTCATCAAACCAAACGAAGATATTTTGTCATCTTGTATCAGAATATATGCGTCTTTAATTGTTTTAAATTTCGACATTTCACTGCCGCAAACTTTCTGCTTTCGGGTATTTTTGGATGTTTCGACCTGAACTATCTCTTTTATATTTGTGATGAGTATATTCATATTTTTAAGGCTTTTACCTTTGACTAATTTTTATGCAAATTAAAAAAAAATTGTTATCTTTTAATATTTCGTTTATATTTGTTTAATATTTATCTCCAAATAAACTCACTATGAAAAGAAAAATACAAATAACAGCTTGCTTCATCTTTATTTTATTTTGTTTTAACTCCGTTTTTGCAAAAAAAGTTGAAATTAAATTAGCGGAACAAGTTGCCTTGAATTTTTATCTTGAACGTTTTAATGCGATCAATCATTCGGGTTTAAAGACAGTAAGCATATCTGAACGTTATACTGTTAAAGACAATTCAGAGAATGTTTATTATATTTTTAATATTGGAAATAACGGTTTTATAATTGTATCTGCCGATGATGTGGTTTATCCTATACTCGGGTATTCATTCGAAAGCACATATAGCGAACAAAATCAGCCTCCACAGTTTATATACTGGATGGATACCTATAAACAGCAAATATCAAATGCCATTAAATCAAAACTATCCTCAACTGCTGAAATTGATTCAGAATGGTTCCGTTTAAAAGTAAAAGCCGATGAGTTTTCCCCTGAAAAAGAGACAAAAGCTGTTACACCATTATTGTTTTCCACATGGGATCAGGGGGATTGTTACAACGATCTTTGCCCTTTAGATGCAGCAAGTTCTACAGGGAACGGCCGTGTTTGGGCAGGGTGTGTTGCTACTGCGATAGCACAGGTAATGTACTACTACAGGTATCCCTTACAGGGACAGGGATCGCACAGCTATACCCCATGGTCTGGTAATTACGGTACATTGTCAGCTAATTTCGGTACTGCCACTTACGACTGGAATGCCATGACCAATTCCTGTGCAGGTACTAATAATGCTATTGCTACATTACTCTATCATTGCGGTGTATCTGTGAATATGGATTATGGTCCTGACGGTTCTTCAGCAAATACCAGCGATGCAGTTAATACCCTTCCTAACTATTTTAAATATTCTTCAAACATTCAGGATGTATATAAAAATTTTTATTCTACGTCTGACTGGGAAAATTTGATACGCACCGAACTTGATAATAAAAGACCTGTTTTGTATTCAGGGTTTGATCCTAGCCCTCCTTATTCGGGTCATGCATTTGTTTGCGACGGATACCAGGGCACAAATTATTTTCATTTCAACTGGGGGTGGAGTGGTTATTACAATGGTTACTTCTATCTGAGCAGCCTGAATCCTGGAGGAAATGATCTTTCATCAGGACAGGAAGCTGTTATTGGTATTTACCCGGGAAGCGGTTATCCTTATAACTGTACCGGAACAAAAACTCTGACCTCCTTAGTCGGAAGTTTTGAAGATGGTAGCGGCCCATCAAACTACCAAAACAATTCTGACTGTGGCTGGCTCATTGCACCGGCATGTGTAGTACATATAAATTTATTTTTTGATGATTTTAGCACTGAGGCTGTTAACGATGTGATGACGATCTATGACGGCTCAAATGCTTCTGCGCCTGTTCTTGCTACAGTTTCCGGTACTAATTTCCCATCATCAGTATCTTCTACCGGACCTACAATGTTTATTAAATTTACAACAAATGGAAGTAATACTTCTTCAGGTTGGCAAGTAAGTTATACAACAACATTTCCCACATATTGCGGAATAACAACACTTAATGCTGCAAGTAACACTTTTACTGATGGCAGCGGTAACTGTAATTATAATAACAGCGCAGTTTGTCAGTGGCGGTTAGAACCAACCAACGCAGGCTCGGTAACACTCCATTTTATTGATTTTAACACAGAACCCGTAAATGATTTCGTAAAAATTGTTGATCCCGTAACCTCCACAGTATTGGCCACTTATTCAGGCCCAAATATTCCGGCATCAGTAACATCTAATAGTGGAAAAATGCTTATATACTTTGTATG
>JBBAAT010000338.1:0-3252 GCA_041658145.1 Bacteroidales bacterium
TGAAAAGAAACGGATATGTATCCCGATTTTCCTACAGGTGGATCCATTGATGTTTCAAAATACAACGACGGACTAAGAGGCGGAAAAGTGCGCGTAAGAGCCAGGATCAGCCAGTTCGACAAAAAAACACTTGTAATAAATGACATCCCTTTTGGCGCTACAACTGTCGGTCTTATTGATTCTATTGTTGCAGCAAACGATAAGGGGAAAATAAAGATCAAAAAGATCGAAGACAATACATCCGAACACGTTGAGATACTGATCTACCTGGCTCCCGGTATTTCTCCTGACCAGACCATTGATGCCCTGTATGCTTTCACCGACTGCGAGATTTCCATTTCACCCAACTGTTGTGTTATTGAGAACGACAGGCCTCGCTTCCTTTCGGTAAAAGAAATATTAGATGTAAGCACAGATAACACGGTGAATCTGCTTAAACTGGAACTTGAGTTCAGGATGCAGGAACTGATGGAAGATCTTTTGTTCGCCGGCCTTGAAAAAATATTTATCGAAAACCGTATCTATCGCGATATTGAAGAATGCAAGACATGGGATGCTGTGATCAAAGCCATTGATAAAGGATTAACGCCATTTAAGAAGAATTTCTACAGAACCATTACCCGTGATGATATTGTAAAACTTACTGAAATAAAGATCAAGCGTATCTCCAAATTCAATTCGATTAAGGCAAATGAAACAATCAAAGCTTTAGAAAAAGAAATCAAAGAAATAGAATACAACCTTGACCATATCATTGATTTCGCGATCGCATGGTTTACCAGGATCAAAGAAAAATACGGAGAAGGAAGAGAACGAAAGACCGAGATCAGGAATTTTGATACTATTGAAGCTGTCAGGGTTGTTGCTACAAACCAGAAGCTTTATGTGAACAGGGAAGAAGGTTTTGCAGGCATGGGTCTTAAGAAAGATGAATATGTTTGCGAATGTTCCGATATTGATGATATTATCGTTTTCAGAGGCGACGGGACTTTCATCGTGACGAAAGTTGCTGATAAAGTTTTTGTAGGAAATGACATCATTCATATAAATGTTTTCTTTAAGAATGATGACCGCACCATTTATAACATGATCTACCATGATGGTCTGCGCGGCAATGTTATGATGAAGCGGTTTGCTGTAACAGGTGTAACCCGCGACAAAGAATACAGTCTGACTAAAGGCACAAAAGAATCGAAAGTGCTTTATTTCACTGTCAATCCGAATGGAGAAGCAGAAGTTGTTACTGTATATTTGCGCCCGAAACCGAAATTAAAGAAGCTGGCGTTTGATCTTGATTTCAGCCAGCTTGCCATTAAAGGAAGGAATTCAATTGGAAATATTGTTACCCGCCACAGTGTACGCAAGATCGTGAAAAAAGAAGAAGGCGTATCAACTCTTGGCGATCTGGATATCTGGTTTGATGATACGGTGATGCGGCTGAATACGGAAAAGCGGGGGAAATACCTTGGCGCTTATGGCGGGGATGATAAAATATTAACCATCATGTCGTCGGGCGAACTCAAGCTGCTCGGCTACGACCTTACCACCCATTTTGACGAAGGAATGCTCCTGATTGAAAAATACAACCCTGAAAAAATAATTTCCGCCATTTACTGGGACGGGGAATTGCAGGTGTATTACCTGAAAAGATTTGATGTGGACGCCAACATTAAAAAGGCGAACTTTATCAGCGAGCATCCCGAATCCAGACTGGAGTTTGTTTTTATCGACCGGCTACCGCGTGTGGAAATAGAATACAAACCTGTAAAAAATAAACAACGACCGAACGAAATAATGCTTGTAGCTGATTTCATAGGTGTGAAAAGTTATAAAGCAAAGGGAAAAAAACTTACCGCATTTCCTGTTGAGAAAATTACTCCTCTTGAACCGATTCCATACGAAGAGCCGGAAAGTGAATCCTCTGCTGAAGAAATAGAAGAAGTTTCTGAAGAAATAGTTAAACAGGAGACGGAGACCGAACGAATTGTTGAAAAAAAACCAAAAACTAAAAAAGAAAATAAGAAACCCAAAAAAGCTGAAGTAGTTAAGAAACTTGAAGTTCCGGATAAGAAAGCTGATTATAAAAAAGATAAAGGGAAAAAATCAAAAAAGTCTGTTGCAACTGATGACCTTGATGATGCAGAACAGCTAAAGTTATTTTAACAAAATAAGGCATCTCTAAAAACTCCACAAACCTTACCAAACAGGGATTTTATGGGGGAAAAAGATGCTAATCAAGATATGTATGGAGGTAGCGTATATACAGAGCCAGCAATAGAAGCAGCCATTTTTTTAAAAAAAAGTCTTTTGTAAGTCATTGACATATAGGCAAATAAAAAATAGGGGAGGGGTGGAAAAACAATGTTATACCTTTGTCATATTATTAACCGGGCTAAAACCTATTTTTAGAGGTGCCCTTAAATTATTGAACAACGAATGACGAATAATGCTATAAATAAAATGAAGGTTTTAAAAGTTGAAAACGAAATTCAGTTTTTACTTGTAAAATCATTATTGAAAGAATATATCGCCTCTTTACCCTTATACCTTAATAGTTCCGATTTGAAAAAAGAGCTTGATTATTTTGATCGAGAATATAACACCATACATCTTGAGTGTGCAGTTCCTTTTGGGTTTATGCTTTTGGCATTGCACGACAATAAAACTGCAGCAGCTTGCATTGCTCTGAAAAAAATAAATGCTGAAATCTGCGAATTAAAACGCCTATATGTCAAACCCCGTTTCAGAAAAAATGGCTTAGGAAGGATTCTTTGCATGACTGCAATTGAAAAAGCTGTAAAAATGGGTTATAAAAAAATGGTGTTAGAGACTTGTTCCACTATGGTCGAAGCAATAGCGCTTTATAAATCTATCGGGTTCAGGGAATATAAACAATCAACCTTGCATCGTATTCACGATACTTTACACATGGAATTGGCTTGGACAAATGAACAAGAAATAAAGAAATAGGCTTAGTCACCCATAATTGAGTGCCTTTACATGAGAAAAGAACTTGATTATACAGAAGTGAACGCAATTGATTTTCATAGATGATTTACAGATAATGATGCATGCTATGAATACACAACAAATGCAAAATGGCCAGACAATCATTTCGTTTGCAAGAAGTGTGGTTATGATAAATATTGCAAAGAAAAGCCAAAGGCTAAAAAAGAAAATAAAAAACCAATAAAAACTGAAGTAGTTGAAAAACTTGAAGTTCCCGGTAAAAAGCTGATTCAAAAAAAGATA
>JBBAAT010000339.1:0-3243 GCA_041658145.1 Bacteroidales bacterium
CATTTTAGAGTTTTTTTTCAAAAATATGCTCTATAATGTTTGATTTTATTAACTTCGCATTGTTTTTATTACCATGCTATTGTTGATAAGTTGCAATTTGTCATACACCCCACAGCTATGTTACACATTTACTGAAATCGTGAACCTTCATAAATTTTTTTTATTTTTCATATAGTTTCCGTATTTTTACTAAAATTTATGAAGGTTTGTTATTGAATAAAATATTGAAAACAAATGACCATCACCGAAAAAGAATCCAGATACAGGCATCTCGAAGAAATGAATATCGGGGAGATATTAAACAATATTAATAAGGAAGACAAAACTGTTGCCGAAGCTGTTGAGCGCGTAATTCCCCAGATAGCAAAACTCACAGAACTTATAATTAATAAAATAGCATCAGGAGGACGTTTGTTTTATATAGGTTCAGGAACCAGCGGAAGGCTTGGTATAATGGATGCTGCTGAATGTCCTCCTTCTTATGGTGTTGATGAAAATACAGTTATCGGCCTTATTGCAGGTGGAGACAAAGCAATCCGCACAGCAGTGGAACACGCGGAAGACAAGTTTGATGCAGGATGGGAGGATTTGTTAAAACACGGTCTGAACGAAAATGATGTCGTTGTTGGAATTTCTGCATCAGGCAGAACACCTTATGTGGTAGGTGCACTTCAGAAATGCAGTCAATACGGTATCGCAACAGCAGCCATTACAAATAATGAAAACACACCTCTTTCAAAAGAAGCGTTTATCCCGGTTGAAATTATTACAGGACCTGAATTTGTTACCGGAAGCACACGGATGAAAGCAGGGACAGCCACAAAACTTATCCTGAACATGATTTCAACAACTGTTATGATCAAACTTGGAAGGGTACAGGATAACAAAATGATCGACATGCAACTTGTAAATAATAAACTGATTGAACGAGGGACCAAGATCATTATGGATAAGCTTTCGTTCGATTATGATGAGGCTAAAGCCTTATTACTTGAAAAGGGCAGTGTGAGAAAAGCAATTGATAGTATAGAAAAAAATTAAGTTATGAGCAAAAGTCACACACATTTGATTAATAAAATAAAAAGCTATTTACTTGGAAGGATAGTGGAGCGTACTCAAAGTAACATAAACTCCTCCCTCGAAGTTGTTTATATAAACGGGAAATATATATTGAATTTTGAAAATGCTAATTATTCCTATGGCACTCTTCAAAGGGTATTTGAAATAGAATTTAATCGGTTGAATATTATTAAGCGTCCCATTCGGGATGTATTGATCCTTGGTTTTGGTGCAGGAAGTGTTGCCTCTATTTTATTAGATAAATATCGGATGAATTGTAATATAACAGGCGTAGAAAAAGACCAGAAAGTAATTGATCTGGCTAATAAATATTTTAATGTTCAAAATTTTAAAAATACGGAAATTATATGTGCAGATGCTTATGATTTTATGATACATAATAAAAACCTGTACGACCTGATCATTGTGGATGTATATATAGACAACCTTGTACCTGTGAATATTGAAAGCGAGCTATTTTTAAATCAGGTTAAGAAATCGCTCAAAGAAAAAGGACTTGTAGTTTTTAACAAAATGATTTTTAATAAAGAAACCGAGAAGTCTGCAAATACATTGTATGAAATTTTTGGACGTGCTATGGGGACATTTGAATATCATAAGATTCATAAACATCATACAAACCTGATGTTGATTTATCAGCACGAGCCTACCCAAAAAATCGCTGAATCATCTTCTAACATTGATTCTTTGCATAAAATATTCTGAGAATCCATTTCTACATAAAAGTTTCGGATATTTGTACAGCCATTACTAATGTTATGTTAAACTTATTTCTACGCACTAAGATTGCTTCACCCTCCTTCGTCGGCTTCGCAATGACGTCATTGCGAGGAGTTCCGATAGCTATCGGAACGACGAAGCAATCTATTCAACATATCACTCTTAACACAACACTAAACTTGATCTTACTATTTTTTTATGTCGCTGACACATATAGAACAAATTGCCAATGAACTTGGCATTGCAGTTAAACAGGTTGAAAATACAGTTACTTTATTGAATAGTGGCGCTACCATACCTTTTATAGCGCGTTACAGAAAGGAGACCACAGGATGCTTAGATGAAGTGCAGATTATGCGTATCCGCGACAGGTTTGCGCAACTTGTGGAAATTGATAAGCGAAGGGCCAGTATCATTGAATCGGTCAGGGAACAGGGGAAACTGACAAAAGAAATAGAGCAACAACTGAATGCTGCCGTTTCACTGACAGAACTTGAAGACATCTATTTGCCATATCGTCCTAAAAGGAAAACACGCGCTACCATTGCAATTGCAAAAGGACTGGAACCGTTTGCCAGATTAATTATGTCGCAGGATCAAATTAATATTTACAAAAAAGCTACTGAATTTGTTAATGAAAAAAAAGGCGTGTTATCGGAAGATGATGCTATTGCGGGCGCCCGTGATATTATTGCAGAATGGATCAATGAAAATCAGCAGGCAAGGCAACGGCTCCGCAACCTGTATAATAATGAGGCAGTTATTCGCTCGCGTGTTATAAAAGGTAAAAATAAAGAAGGAGATAACTATAAAAATTATTTTGAGTGGGAAGAGATATTGCAAAAAGCGCCGTCTCACAGGATATTAGCTATGTTCAGGGGAGAAAACGAAGGGTTACTGAAAGTTTCCATTGCTCCGCCGGAAGAAAAAACAGTCGGAATATTAGAAAATATTTTTTTAACTGCAGGCAATGAATCTGCTCAACAAGTGGCAGTTGCCATAAAAGATAGTTTTAAACGCCTTCTGGGACCTTCGCTTGAAACAGAGACGAGGCAAGTGTATAAAGAAAAAGCCGACAGGGAAGCAATACGGGTATTTACAGAGAACCTGAGGCAGTTACTGCTTTCTCCTCCGCTGGGACAAAAAAATGTACTGGCATTAGATCCCGGATTCAGGACAGGGTGCAAAGTTGTTTGCCTTGATAAACAAGGAAAATTATTGCATAATGAAACTATTTTTCCTCACCCTCCCGAAAACCAGGTTAAACAATCTGCAAATAAGATTCAGAGCTTGGTAAATGCATATAAGATCGAAGTTATAGCAATAGGCAATGGCACAGCAGGTCGTGAAACAGAACGTTTTATCAAAAGCATTCACTTCGACAAGGATGTGATGGCTCTTGTGGTGAATGAAAGCGGCGCCTCTGTTTATTCTGCATCGGCG
>JBBAAT010000340.1:0-3206 GCA_041658145.1 Bacteroidales bacterium
TATTCTGTAATATTTAGATGATGAGCCAATCTGAGATTCATATTCTTTTTTCATCGACTCGATCACATAGAATTTTTCAGCGGTAACAAGTTCGCCTTTGGAAATGATACGCTCTCCTTTTTGCACCATGCCACGCGTAATTGAAATGTTGTTGATGATATTTTGCTTGTATTCGCCGGTAATATTTTCATCGTAAAACACGTTTTGCGAAATGGTATTTTCAAGAAGAGATAGCAGGAGTTCTTTGTCAATAGAGAATTTTTTATTCACCATAGCGACAATATAATCATCTGCTGTTTGTATATTAAAAAGTTCGGAAAGCTCTTTTTCCTCGGCGATATTTCCTGTAACAATATTAATTACATAATCTCCTGCCTTGTTATCCAAGGTGTCATTAAGCTGAATTATTCCCTTTTTGTATACAGTATCTATAATTGAAAGAGCGGTCTTGTAGTTTAACTTGTATCTCTTTCCATTCTTTTCGCCATATTTTGCGGCCCATTTAAGATCAAACTCTTTCCTGAAAGATTTTACTTTTTCAACCTTTACAGCGTTATTAACAGAAAAATAGGGTTTCATGCTTTTATAAGCAGCAGCCTTTTCCGTAGCAATACTATCGTCAGATTTTAAAATAGCAAAATCGAAAGGAGCAATCAGATCCTCGTGCATCCATGGTTTACTTTTTTGAAATTCGTATTGAAATTTACCTTCATGTGGAAACTGCAACACAATAAGAACAATGCTGAGAATAAACAGGAAAGTCTTGCAAATATCAGAATAGCGTTCTTCAAGACGGGAGAGTAATTTCATTTTAAAACTGTTTTTTTACGAAATTAGAAATAATTTAAATATAATGTTACCATATTTCGCCAATATTTAGTAAAATTGCAGATTAATTCTGAACTTAAAAAATAAGATATGCGATTCGGAATGTGTAATTTAAGCATAGTACCTGTCCGTTTGGAACCATCCCATAAAAGCGAAATGGTTACTCAATTGCTTTTTGGAGAATTGTTTGAAATTATTGAAAAAACGGATAACTGGACAAAAGTAAGGCTGACTTACGACAATTATGAAGGCTGGATTGACTCCAAGCAATACTTACCCCTTTACAATGAAACCTTTGAAAAGCTTACTGACTTTGGCTCGACCATAACACTCGATATTGTTCAGATTCTCATTAATGAGACCAAAGACTATGTGATACCTGTTGTCCTTGGCAGCTCTCTCCCTTATGTGGTGAACAACATTTTTTACATTGACAATCACAAATATTCATTTGATGGAAACGTCCGTCCAAGTAAGGAAGAAGTTACCCGTAACAAAATCGTGGAAAATGCTTTCATGTATTTGAATACGCCTTACCTGTGGGGAGGACGTTCTCCCTTTGGAATAGACTGTTCGGGATTTGTACAGATGACCTTTAAACTAAGCGGTATAAAACTTTTCAGAGATGCTCACCAACAGGCAACACAAGGAACTACAGTGAACTTCCTGTCGGAAGCTCTACCCGGAGATCTCGCATTTTTTGATAACGAAGAACAACAGATCGTGCATGCAGGTATTGTCATTGCAAACAACCAGATCATTCACGCATCAGGCCGTGTGCGTGTGGATACGCTCGATCATGAAGGTATCTATCATGTTAAAAAGAAAAAATATACGCATAAACTGAGACTGATAAAAAGAATTATCGCAACCTCCTTTTAATGCTATCTGCTTTGTGCAAAAAGCATATCAATTCATTTAACATTTTTTAACGAAGCCCTTAACATTTTTTAAATGATTTTTTTACGGTCATATAAATGATGTTTTTAAATTTGTGGCAACAAAAAACATAATACTATGCAAGAAACAACCGATATCAGAGAACTTAATGAAAAGATACAGCGTGAAAGCTCTTTCGTTGACATGATGACCATGGAAATAAACAAAGTGATCGTTGGTCAGAAAACTATGATAGAACGCTTGCTCATTGGTTTACTTTCGAACGGACACATTCTTTTAGAGGGCGTACCCGGACTGGCAAAAACATTAGCGATTAAAACACTGGCAAAAACAATCAACGCCAAGTTCAACAGGATACAATTCACCCCTGACCTTTTACCTGCAGACCTGATTGGAACCATGGTTTACAGCCAGAAAAAAGAAGAGTTCATGGTGAAGAAAGGCCCTATTTTCGCCAACTTCATCCTTGCTGATGAAATTAACCGTTCTCCGGCAAAAGTACAAAGCGCATTACTCGAGGCTATGCAGGAAAGGCAGGTTACCATTGGAGAACAAACATATAAATTGGATGAACCCTTTCTTGTACTCGCTACACAGAACCCTATTGAACATGAAGGTACCTATCCTCTGCCTGAAGCTCAGGTTGACCGTTTCATGCTGAAAGTGGTGATAAGTTATCCCGGCAAACAGGAAGAAAAGCTTATCATCAGGGAAAATATGGGGATGGATTTACCTACGCCCAATACTATACTGACTCCTGCTGATATCATGAAAGCCCGTGCAATCGTCAGAGAAGTTTATATGGATGAAAAAATAGAAAATTACATCATCAATATCGTTTTCGCAACTCGCTTCCCGCAGGAATATAAGCTGTCAAAATTCAAAAACCTCATTAATTACGGAGGTTCGCCACGTGCCAGCATATACATGGCGCTGGCGTCAAAGGCTTATGCATTCCTAAAACGCAGAGGCTATGTGATTCCGGAAGATGTAAGAGCGGTTTGTCATGATGTACTACGACACAGGATAGGTCTGACTTATGAAGCAGAGGCAGAAAATATAACAACAGAAGAAATCATCAACGAAATCCTTAATACGATTGAAGTTCCTTAATTGTTTTTATTCTGCATTCTTAATTCTACATTCTGAATTCATAATTCTTAATTCTGCATTCTTAATTAAATAAATGGAAACCTCAGACCTGATAAAAAAGGTAAGAAAGATCGAAATCAAAACCCGCGGTTTATCCGACCAGATCTTTTCGGGGCAATATCATAGCGCCTTTAAAGGAAAAGGTATGGCTTTCAGTGAGGTCAGGGAATATCAGTATGGCGATGATATACGCTCCATCGACTGGAATGTTACGGCTCGTTTTAATCACCCTTATGTCAAGATATTTGATGAAGAAAGAGAACTGACCGTCATACTGATTATCGATGTGAGCCGTTCAAACGAATTCGGTACACAGAAACAACTAA
>JBBAAT010000341.1:0-3198 GCA_041658145.1 Bacteroidales bacterium
GGTTGCGGGAAAAGCACTATACTTAAAAGAATAGCTCATTCTCTTAACTTAAATTCTTATAATGTTTATTTTACGAATTCAGATAACTTGCTATCACCTGAAGATTTATTTGAATCTTTAAATGCTTTCAATAAAAAGACCGTTTTGATATTTGATTATTCTCCGACTATTGTTTCCAAATTACATTTATATGTTAAAGAACTCGAAAACTGTAAAATATTTCCTTTAATAATTATTGCGGCTCGTTATAATGATTTTGAAAGGTTAGCAACAAAACAAAGAGCAATTATGGAATTAGAAGAAATATCAATACCTGATTTAACAAAAAACGAAATAAAAAATATTATTGAAGTATTGGAATATCATCATTTAGAAGGTAATTTAAAAGACAAAAGGATTGATGAGCAAATAGCAATATTTGAAAAAGTTGCTAAAAATCAATTATTAGTTGCAATGCGAGAAGCAACGAGTGGAGAAAGATTTGATTTAATTATTAAAAATGAGTTTCAAAATATAAAGCCAGAAAATGAAGCGCAGATACTTTGTTTATGTGTCGCTTTAGCAACAGATGCAGGATATAAACTTTCTAAAGAACAATTTATTTTATGTTCCCAAGAAACTCCAGCAGATGCCCTCTACTATTTAGCAAGAAATTTAAAGGGGATTATTATTAGCGATGGAGTTGCTGATAATAACTTAATGATAAGGCATAAAATCATTGCTGAAAATTATATCTATTCTTCCGCAAGCAGAGATAAACTAAAGCAAGCTTATTTAAGATTATTAAAAATATTATCCACGCATGTGATTAGAAACAATAAGCGTTTTTATGGGTTTAACCTTTATAAAGATTTAATTAATCATAAAAAAATATTCAAAAGAATGGGGAATAACATTGATGATGCAAGATTCATTTTTGAACAAATTAGAGATAACTTTAATAATGACTATCAATTTTGGCATCAATACGGAACCTTAGAATTATTGGCCGGTCAATTTGACTATGCAGAGAATTATTTATCTCAAGCAAAAGCGCTAAGTCCCTCCGACACATTTATTGATACTTCATTTGGTAATCTTTATTTAAAAAGAGCAATACAAGCCGATCATGCAATGATGGCATTAACTTATTTTGAAAAGGGAGAAGAAATATTAAAACAACAAATTACCAATATAGGAAGCTATGACACATATTGTTATCATGTTTATTGTGCACAAACATTTAATTACATTAATGCTTGGATAAAAACAGAAGAAACAAAAAAACAAAAGCTAAGAAACCTATTAAAAATATCGGAACAAGCTATATTTCTTCACCCTAAACACAAGCAATTGATAAATGTTTCTAATCTTATTAAACGAGCTTTATATAATATGGCAATTCCATTCGAACAAAGACCCAAAGAACCAACCATTGAGACATAGGAATATTTTAGCCCTATCTGCAAAAAAATAAATCAAAAAAAATTAGATAATTCCCCAAAGAAGTATTTTAACTGCAAGAAATATTCTCGTTACTGCTGGTATTTCATAGACAACTTAGGTGCGTATAACCCCAACAGCACAAGTCAAGCACGTGCTGCAAACCACACAAGCCCAACCAGACCAATGTTTGCAGCATAAGCTTGCCATTTCCCACGCTTTTCCGACAGTGACCAAGAAAAAAACAAATAAAATCCCTTCCCTTCTGTAAAAAATTAAACGCTTACACACATTCCACCCCAGACAAAAACTCTATGACAGACGACAGTGAAACTCAATAATGAAGCTGCTTTTGGGACACTGTGGACATTCCGCCAGTGCATAACAGGGTGCTGCTATAATGCCGAGTGAGGTGGTAATTGAAACGAAAGTTGTATCTTTGAGCTATTAATTTCGGGTGACAGGAAAGTGCTATAAAATCGGCACAATAGCAGCACCCGAACCGTTATAGCCAATTTTAAAAAGACAATTATGAAAAGACATTTGACTTCTATATTCGGACAGATAATAATAATATTTATTCTTTTTACATGCTGCCATTCGACAGACAAAAAAAAACTTGAGCAAGAATTGGCAAAGAAAGACAGCATTATAGAATCACAGAATAAAATCATCGAGAGAATAAAATATGACTGGGACCTTAACAAAATAATGCCAATTGTTGTTTCGGAAAATACAAATATAAAATTTGGAGATAGTTATTCTGCAAAAGTTTATCTTGCCGCATTCAATAGAGACGAACCATTTGAAATATATTTGTGCGAATCGATAGACACAAACAATAATAAAATGTATGGTAAAATAGACACAATAAAAATGACAGATGGCGCCGGAAATATTAATATTCAACCAAAGCATAAAGGCAAGAATATTTTACAAGGACTGCTTTTTTTCAAGACTCATAGGACAAAAAATGATGTGGGTTTGAAAATGTTATTTAGAAAAGAGTATTTTGTTTATTAGTAAAACTGGCTATAACTTAGGTCTGCAATCATCGGCGGTTCGTGGTTGACAGAAAAGTTTATATCTTTAAAAATTATTTGTGGGGCAGACACGGCAGTGCTCTAAAACCGCCGCCGTTCGCAGCCCTTAATCGTTATAAGTAATTGCTTAAAAGGTGGGCAAACGCTTCGCAATTTTGTTTTGCTTTGCCACGCACCTGACCAGTTCTGGAAATTAAACCGCAAGCCAATTCGTGCTGTTATTAATATTATATTTTTTAGAAACAACGAATAGTCCTCTGTGCGCAGGCACTACACGCACTTAACAGTGACATTTGCTTTTATGACGGCTTGCTTATCATTGTGCTGTTAGAATCATCATCAGGTTAATTTACGGAAGAATATCCCGAAGTTACAAAATTGCCCTCACGCCGCAACCTGTTAATGGCAGTGCATATAAAGGGAACAATAAATACAGTGTGTGCTAAATTGACATGGACGTTATTCAAAAGTCCGATTGGCATTGTGCCATTAAATAACTTTAAGAAGAAGCAACTCACTTATAACACGGTGCTTATTCAATGCGGAGTTCAGATGGTTTGGAAAGTTCATTAAAATAATTTAATTTTGTAGCAGGGTGAGCAGGAAAGTGCAATTAATTTCCGCACTCAAATAAGCACCCATCTCGTTATAAGCAATTCAGGTGCAACTGGGAATCGAAGCAGCTATTTGACAGGATTGATGAAGGATAAAAAAGGTAGTTCTTTGAAAGGTA
>JBBAAT010000342.1:0-3198 GCA_041658145.1 Bacteroidales bacterium
AATTAATTAAAATATGAAAATCAATTTATTTACCCCTAACCCTAAAGGGAGCAAATTGATTTTCTTCACACCCTTTAGGGACGGGGTAAATGAAGAAAATCAATCGAAGCAATTAGGCATATAAACGGATATTCATTTTTATTTAATTAATTTTTTTTAACATCGGATGATAATCGCCTTTTAAACCTACCGCAACGGAATGTCTAATGTTGTAAACGGTATTAATACTCGGATAGGATGTTTCAATGCCAAAACAATTACCGTTTAGTATTTCTTTATAACTGAGTGTATGTAAATCGCCGAAACCTTCACTGAATTCAATTTCTTTTTCATCAATTTTAACAGAGCGGTAGGTGCGTTGTCCGGTTGTTTTTAAATTTTGTGGCAAATCGTTATTGTCGATGCTTAGAAACCACCTGACCCTGGCATTTTTTAACATAAGGAAGCCTCCCGCTTTGTTTTCGCTGTAATAATGAACGATGTTTTCAAGCACATCGCCAAATATCCAGATCAGCATATCGAAAAAGTGAATACCTATATTGGTAGCTATTCCGCCGGACTTACTGGTGTCGCCTTTCCACGACATAAAATACCAATGTCCGCGGCTTGTGATATAGGTCAGATCAATGTCGTACACTTTATCTTTCGGACCATTTTCAATGGTTTTTTTTAATTCCTTAATAGAATCGTGAAGGCGAAGTTGCAGGATGTTGCATATCTTTTTGCCTGTTTCCTTTTCGATAATACCCAGCGCGTCAATATTCCATGGGTTGAGTACTAATGGTTTTTCGCAAATTACGTGCGCCCCGTTTCTTAGGGCAAGGCGAATATGTGAATCGTGAAGATAGTTTGGCGAACAAACACTGACATACTCAATTTTTTTATTTCCTTGCCTTCTGAGTTTATCAAGATGTCTGTCGAATCTTTCTGATTCAAGAAAAAAATCAGCATCAGGGAAATAACTATCCATAATACCTACAGCATCATGTTTGTCAAGTGCCGCTACCAAAACGTTATTCGTTTCCTTGATTGCTTTCATATGGCGCGGAGCAATATAGCCTGCTGCACCTATCAAGGCAAAGTTTATATTTTGCATTTTATTCATTGTATTATTTTATATTGAAAGAAATCGGGTTTGAGGTTTTAAGTCATGGCAGTTGGTTTGGTTTTTAGTTAATGGGATATGGTCTTTCCCCAATAACCATAGACCATTCAGCTAAACCAACAGCCCTGCCTGCCGGCAGGCAAGTAATACCATAAACCATAGACCATGATATATTTTTTGCAAACCTGTTTTCTATTAGTATATCTTTATTACTTTATTGTTTTTTAACTGGTATTTTTCCTTGCTTTCAGGGCAAACAGCAATGCCATGGTCATCGAAAGAAAGCCTGTGTCCATATTCGCTCATCCAGCCTGCATGTAGTGCGGGGTTTCCTAAAACCAGCGCATAAGGCTGTACCGTTTTCGTTACTACTGCTCCTGCGCCAATAAAAGCATATTCTCCTATTTCATTCCCACAGACTATTGTCGCATTTGCCCCAATGGATGCGCCTTTCCTTACCTTTGTAACTACGTATTGATCTTTTCTGATAATAGCACTGCGAGGATTTATAACATTAGTAAAAACCATCGAAGGTCCAAGGAAAACGTCATCTTCGCAAATAACGCCTGTATAGATGGAAACATTATTCTGAACTTTTACATTATTGCCCAAAACCACTTCGGGTGATACCACTACGTTCTGGCCGATGTTACAATTTTCACCAATAACACAATTGGGCATGATATGCGTGAAGTGCCATATCTTGGTTCCTTTACCAATTTTACAACCTTCGTCAATGACGGCCGTTTCGTGAGCGAAAAATTCTTTTCCCATAAGACTTTTCTATTTTTTTTATTTTTCTTCTGATGCCATCTTTTAATAAAGCGACATTAAAATTAATGTAATTATTCAGCAGCTTAAATACAGCCACAGATTACTCACATTTTTTTATTTTTAAAGGTGTTCGTGAGATCGTTTCGCTAAGTTCACAGATTATAAAATTATCCTTTTGTATTCAAGAGAATCTTAATAAACCATTTCAAGAAACCCTTTACCTAATTGCTTGTGTACTTCCATACATACCCCTATAGTTTTATACGTTTCGTTTTTGTAAATAATTCATATAATGTTATTTGTTAATAGCAGAATTCAAGTCATCCCGATAATTCGGGACAACTTTTTGATTAGACAAATATAGTGATAAAAATACATACCCCCGACAAATACAAGTTAAGAGCAGAATATTATTTTGATGTGCTGGGTTCCCCTGCTACCGTCAGGCAGGGATATCAATTAGAATCAAACTTTTATACATTGTCGAATTTCAAATCGTAAATGTCACTCAGAGCCAGACATTGCGCCGGCTTGTGAGTTAGCGTCTGTGTCGAAGAGTGAATATTCCTAGCGGCTTCGACACGTCTCGCAATACCTGTTTCGTTTTGACCACGACGAGAGGCGGCGAGACGGCTCTGCCTGACTAATTGGTTTATATGGAACTCTTGATATGGAATAGATGTTTTTTTCTTCCTTTTACCTTTTACCTTTTATCTTTAACCTTTTACCTTATTTTCCGAAGGGCTTTTTTCCTAAAGGGAAAAATGTAGATTCTTATTGCCTTCATTATGTAAATTATTGAATAATTACCCGTTTTACATAAACCATATTTCCTGCATCTAATTTTAGAAAATATACACCTGAAGCTAAACCGGATACATCCAGACTGTTTTGATTCCCATTGTAAGTACGTAAAATCTTGCCGTTAATACTTACAATTTCAACTTTTTCAAATTGCATTGGGGGATAACCGATGTTTACATAGTTTGTGGCCGGGTTTGGATAAACAGTAATTTCAAGCGAAGTATTTTCTTCATTATACACCACCGAAACCGGTTCTTCCCGAATCTTTGCCACGAAAACATCGGCGCTGCCGTAACTGGTAACACTGCTGTCGCCGAAAAACAATGTATTGTAAAATCTTCCTGTGATATAAAGATTTCCGTTGTCATCCCTTGCAATGGAACGACTATAATCGCCAGATGCATTCCCGGCAGTAAGCGCCCAGATAAGATTGCCGTCGCTATCAATTTTCATTACAAAAATGTCGTAGCTGCCGTTACTTTGTACTGTAAAATTATCATAAACCAAAGAATCCA
>JBBAAT010000343.1:0-3172 GCA_041658145.1 Bacteroidales bacterium
TGAGCTTTCTGACAAAATATTACTTACAGTGGAAAAACACGATAAAATTAATTCATCTGTTAAAAATAATATTTCGTATATTTGTGCTGAAACTTTAGCCGTTTCCTTGGAATTAATCGAAAAAATCGATTCTGCTGACTATGTAGAAATTGAGTTGGTTGATAATATAAATACAAGGATGCTTATCAGCAAAGTATAATTTAACAATAAAAAAAGCTGAATATGGAAAAAAAGAAAACTAATAAAGGTAAGGAAATAGAAAAGAAAATAACTTCCAAACCTGCAGATAAAATAAGATATACCGACAAAGAATTGCAGGAATTCAGGGAAATTATTATTAAGAAACTTGAAGAAGCCAGGCGCGATTTTGTATTGCTTACGGAAGCGTACACTACCAAAAACGATCACGATACCAATGACACATCTCCTACATTCAAAGTGTTGGAAGAAGGATCGAATGTGCTTTCGAAGGAAGAAAACGGTCAGCTTGCAGGCAGGCAGCAGAAATTTATCCGCAATCTTGAAACCGCCCTCATACGTATTGAAAATAAAACTTACGGAATTTGTCGTGTTACCGGAAAATTAATTCCCAAGGAAAGACTTAAAGTTGTTCCTCATGCCACTATGAGCATAGAAGCTAAACTTGAGCATCACAAATTAAAGAAATAATTCTCTGCAATTATTAGCAGGCGTAACTATTCATCGCTATTAAATACAATGGAACGCAGATAACGCAGATGAATATGATGAACACAGATAATTATAAACGCAAAGTTTTTTCAAACTAGAAAAATCTTATTTAATCATAACAATCAGCGTCATCAGCGTTCTGTTTTTGGCTGCTGAGTGGTAACAATCTTTTTTTGTGTTTAAGAAATCAATTATCATTATTTTTTCAGTTCTTCTAATTGACCAGATCATAAAATTCTGGGTCAAAACCAATATGTACCTGGGGCAAGAATACCATGTTTCCGGCAATTGGTTCATTATTCATTTTACCGAAAATAACGGTATGGCTTTCGGGATGGAATTTGTCGGTAATTATGGCAAACTTTTCTTAACTGTTTTTCGCATTATTGCTTCTTGTGCTATTGGGTGGTACCTGTTCCGGATAACAAAAAAAAATGTTCCGCTCGGACTGGTCATAAGTATTTCATTGATTTTTGCAGGGGCTGTTGGCAATATAATTGACAGCGCTTTTTATGGACTTATATTTAACGACAGCTTTTTCCATATTGCTAAATTTCTTCCGGAAGGCGGAGGTTACGGAAGTTTTCTTCATGGTAAGGTGGTAGATATGTTATATTTTCCTATCATTGAAGGGCATTTCCCACAATGGTCCCCTTTTTGGGGAGGAGAAGAATTTATTTTTTTCCGGCCTGTTTTTAACCTTGCAGATTCAAGCATAACGATAGGTGTACTTTTATTAATAATCTTTCAGAGAAGATTTTTTCCTAAGCCCAAAGAAGATGAAAATAATGAAAAACCTTTAAATTCGGAGCTTTCCGATATTATTGAAAAGACATAAAACTTTACTCATTCCTGTCAAAACTCCTTCTTTCTTCCAGATTTTTAGAATATAAAATTTTTGCAAAATGTTATTCATTTATATTCGGAATTATTTAGTGTTTGTCTGTAATGTCGTCATTGCGAACAAAGTGAAACAATCTAATCATTGTGTGTCAATAAATTGCTTCGTCGCCTGCCTACCGGCAAGGCAGGTACCTACTCGCAATGACGTTTTGTATTGACATTACGGACAAACACTATTCAGGTTAGTATGCCGGTTATTTCTGACTTTATCACCAAACATTACATATAACGGTGGATGAAAGGAGGACAAGCAAATAATTACTTTTCAGGTCTATACATCACATATTGGCTCAAAATCAATAAAAGCATCGTAAACATTATGCTCAGTGCAGCGCGTAAAAGGGTGTGAAAAAATTCGCTGAAGCCAAAAATTTCAAGATAGAATAAGATCACATGATGCACACTCACAAGAATCAGCGAATAAGAGAAGAACCATTTAAACCCAAGATCCCTGATAATAGGCTGTATCCCCGGTTCGTATTCCTGTCTGGAAGATACGATCTTAAGCACACCCGGCCTGCAGTAAGCCATGAAAACACTTGCTGCGGCATGTAGTCCTATAGTGTCCGAAAACATATCCACTGATAATCCAAGCACAAATGCTGAGATCAACAACAGCCATTTGGGTGTTTCGAATGGAAGTAACAGTATAAACAACACGTAAAAATAAGGATTGATATACCCGCCAAGTTGAATATTGTTGAGAATAACTACCTGGAAAAACACCAGAAAGATCATCCGGATTATATTTCTTGTTATAAGGTTAATCATCAGGTAGATTTTTATTCAGTTTGTCTAATTCGCCTTTCATGATATTCCTTACCACATAAGCATAAGAAATACTGTTAAAGTCGGTGCTGAATTTTATATTGATGGAATAAAAATTATCGCCTTTCACAATCTTGTAATCGGAAATAGTGCCTATCATAACACCCTCTGGAAACATAGATGAATAACCGCTTGTAATAATGGTGTCTCCCGGCGTGGGTTTAACATGCGTGGGAATATCGATCAATTCGCCATATCTGTAATATCCGCCTTTCCATATCACCGTTCCGATATGACCGCTCTTTTTCATCTTAGCGCTGATTTTCATATTCTTATGAAGCACAGAGATGACAGAAGAAAAATCGGATGACACTTCTTTCACAATACCTACAATCCCCGTGGATGTGATCACCCCCATATCTTTTGTAATACCATGCCGGCTGCCCTTGTTCAGGGTAATGTAATTATTCCTTTTGTTAGTGGAATTATTGATCACTTTGGCGCTGATAAATTCGTATTGCTGACGGTAAAGCGTATCATTGTGATAAAACATGTGGTCGTCAGTTTTCATGTAAAACTTTTTTGATTCGGAAAGCAGTCTTGCATTCTCTTCGGAAAGCTTGCGGTTAGCATCTTTCAGAGAAAAATACTGGGATATATTATTAAAAGTGGCAAGTATGTTTCCGGAAAATTTATTTGTCGAATTAATAAAGCCTGACCGTTGGTAATGATTGTTTTGAACAATCAAAATAAAAGAGATCACTTCGAGTATGAGAAATAGGAAAAAGAAATGACGGCGCCACAAAAAAAG
>JBBAAT010000344.1:0-3165 GCA_041658145.1 Bacteroidales bacterium
GATAATCAACACCATTTGTCGCAGTACCACCTATTGTATAATTGATAGTGTATGGAGAAGTAGCCGGAGTGTTTAAAACAAAACTAATGATAGCATCATTACAACCTTCAATAGCCATTGTATCGAGATTAGTAGTAAAAGTAGTACCAACAGCTACAGCACTACTGGAGAAACTATTTGCTTCAAGAAATACTGCTGAATCTAAAACTTCATCACCTGCGTCTCCTATGGCAATTTTTATATGATACGTAACGCATGGTACCACTTTACACCATGCTGTCAGTACTGTTGTAAACCCATCAAAGACAATGGTCATCCCATTTAATGCCTCATTATCTATATAATAAGTAGAATATGCTAATGATATACAGTCTGTTGGATCATAAAATCCTCCGGCAGTTCCATTGTTAACTGTATTTATAGCAACTGGGAGCGTAGTATTTGGAATCAGAGCAATATTTTTATTCGTATAATTGCCGCCTGCAGGATCAGGGCCACTGATAAAAAAACCGAAAACATCATTAAACTCTGAGCATACATATTCAGGATATTCTTCCGATGCAAAAACATATTTGAATTTTATGGTATCAGACAGAGGAATAAAATCAAACTCAAGCACAGCCGCATCATTAATTGTATATCCGGGTATTAACGCAGCAAGATCGGGATCGCTACCCGTTCCATTGATACTTGAAGCAAAGTTGGAAGAAGCAGATCCTATCAATGGTTGTGATAAAGAACCATCTACAACACCTGTTGATATAATAATACCGTTTGAAATACCCAGATTAGTAGGAGATGCCCCCGTAGTAAAGTTCCCTTTTGACGCAGCAACTCCTGAATACGTTACATTACTTACTGTTACCCCTGACCCAACAAGCACGTTTTGCACAAGCTGTTGAGGTGTCATGGAAGTGCCAACAGTTAGTTGAGCATAACCATGATTTATCATAAAAAGTATAATAAACATACCCAGGACAGCAATGGGTTTGCCGGATCTGGTTGTTTTATATGTTTTCATATTGTTTGTTGGTAAATATCAACAAAGTAAAATTTTCAAAGTAAAATTTACAAAATTTTTCATGTTCTATATCAAATCATTATCATTATTATACGCATATTATCCAAGCAATGTTACACACCAATATGTGCTGTATTTCAAATCGTTTACAATAAAAAAAATACCTCAGTAAAAATTAATTAAAATATATTAATACAATTTTTTTAATGAATAATAACATAATAAAAAGACGGCTTTTCATAAATTTGGTTGCCTTGAAAAAAATCATCTTATAAACAAAAGCTCTCTATATTTCGGTAATGGCCACAACTCATCATCTACAAGAGTTTCAAGTGTATCCACATGCAACCTGATCTTTTCAAAATAAGGTTTAACATGGTCGCAGTATTCAACGGCTTTCAACCTGAAGTCCTCAATTACATTTGCTTTTTTGCGGGCTTCAATCAGGTCATGCACCAGTTTACTAATGGAATCAATGTGTCCTGATATTTCTGTGATGAGCTTTATTTGGTAAGTCGACTGTTTTTTGAATTCTTTTTCGGGCAAAATATTTTTTAATCCGTTCACATTTTCGAGCAGCAGGTTCTGGTACCTGAACGCCGTAGGGATCACATGATTCAATGCCAGGTCGCCAAGTATACGGGCTTCGATCTGCAACATTTTGGTGTAACGTTCCTGCTTTATGTAATACCTTGCATTCAATTCCCTTTCCGAAAGCACATTGGTTTGCCTGAACAATTTCTTTGTTTTTTCGGAGAGATATGCATCCAATGCACGCGGGGTGTCTTTGATGTTGGGAAGTCCTCGTTTTCCAGCCTCTTTCACCCATTCCTCAGCATAACCATTACCTTCAAAAAGTATGTCGCGCGAACAGGAAATATAATTTCGCAGTACTTTAAAAATAGCTTCGTCCTTATCAATATCCACGTTGATGATCTTGTCCACATCTTTTTTAAAACATACAAGCTGGTTTGCAACAATGGTGTTGAGCACAATCATGGCGGGCGAGCAATTCGCTGATGCACCCACAGTACGGAACTCAAACTTGTCGCCGGTAAAGGCAAACGGGGAAGTGCGATTGCGGTCGGTATTGTCTAAAATAATTTGCGGAATTTTGCCAATATTCAGTTTCAAATCGGTCTTTTCGTCGGGTGACATTTTTTCTTTTTTCACTTTTTGTTCCAACTCTTTTAAAACTTTAGTGAGATGAACACCTATAAACACAGAAATAATAGCTGGTGGGGCTTCGTGAGCGCCCAGCCTGTGGTCGTTTCCGGCAGTGGCAACGGAAGCCCTCAACAGCGAAGCGTGATCATGAACCGCCTTGATGATGTTGATAAAAAAAGTGAGGAATTGCAAGTTTGTTTTTGGCGTTTTGCCCGGACTTAGCAAGTTTTTGCCTTTGTTTGTAGCGAGCGACCAGTTGTTATGCTTTCCCGAGCCATTGATCCCTGAAAAAGGTTTTTCATGGAACAGCACACGAAAATAATGCTTATGCGCAATACGTTCCATCAAGTCCATAAGGAGCTGGTTGTGATCAATTGAAAGATTCACTTCTTCAAAAACAGGTGCAAGTTCAAACTGGTTTGGTGCAACTTCGTTATGTCTTGTCTTTACAGGGATACCAAGCTTTAATGCTTCGATTTCAAATTCTTTCATATAAGCGGTAACACGTTCGGGGATAGAGCCAAAATAATGATCTTCCATCTGCTGATCTTTCGCAGAGGCATGTCCGAACAATGTCCTGCCGGTAAGCATCAAATCAGGTCTGGCATTGTAGAAAGCTTCATCCACCAGGAAATATTCCTGTTCCCAGCCAAGGGTAGGATACACTTTTGTTACCGTTTTATCAAAGTACTGGCATACTTCCAGGGCGGCTTTGTCGAGTGCATTGATAGCTTTAAGTAAGGGTGTCTTATAATCAAGGGATTCACCTGTGTAAGAAATAAAAATAGTTGGAATACAAAGTGTGCCGTTATACACAAATGCAGGAGATGAGGGATCCCAGGCTGTATAGCCGCGAGCTTCGAATGTATTACGAATGCCTCCGCTCGGAAAGCTGGAACCATCGGTCTCCTGTTGTATCAATTGGCTGCCTTCGAATTTTGCAATGGACAGTGCATCGCTTACAGGTGTAAAGAACG
>JBBAAT010000345.1:0-3150 GCA_041658145.1 Bacteroidales bacterium
ATTGAAAAACAAAAACAACAAAAACAACAGGAAACATTGCAGAATTATCAGGAAGCAATAAATAGGCATCACAAAATACAATCCAAAAAAACACGAAAGAGAATGAAGCAATCTCTTAAGGAATCGGGAAATACTTCACCCGGACATAAAGTTTTTTTCCTTAAAAGGTGGTTCTCGGGGAAAAATAAATAAAGAGAAATATTCTATTAATTATACATAAAATGGGATAAAATTTATGCTGAGCATGCCGATTTTTAAGACCCAAATTCCAAATCCCAAGATCCAAATTCCAAGGGGATTATAGCATAGGTTTTGGGGCTTTTCCCGTAGGGATGGCTATGCCATAAAGAATGTTCAAATTTACCCCGTGCAAAGTATATCATCATGGATTTTGTGCATATAAAACAAAAAATCTGTCCGGCTAAGGTCATCCTTAAAGGCTTAATAGTGTTGGTTTTACTGACATTTTGCAACAGCACGCTGGTTGCTCAGTTTTATAACGGATCGCAGCTTACTTTTGGCAAAAACAGGGTTCAGTTTACCGATAATTTCTGGTCATTTTACAAGTTTGATAAATTTGATACATATTTTTACCTTGGCGGCAAATCACTTGCTGTTTTCACTGCAAAATATGCAGAAGATAATATTATCTCCATTCAGAAAAAATTAGATTATACTCTTGAAAATAAAATACAATTCATCCTTTACAATAGATTGTCTGATTTAAAAGAAAGCAATATCGGGCTATTAAGCGATGAACAATATAATGTGGGAGGCATCACGCATATTGTAGGATCTAAAGTTTTTATTTATTACGATGGTAATCACGAAAACCTGAAAAGACAAATCAAAGCAGGGATTGCCCGCGTGGTATTGAATGAACTCATGTTTGGTGAACAGATCACTGCCAAGATCAAAAATTCAACATTACTTTCTTTACCCGATTGGTACCTGCAAGGCCTTGTTTCATACATGTCTGAAGATTGGAATGTGGAATTGGATAATTACGTGAAAGATGGGATACTTACCGGCAGTTACGAGAAGTTTAATAAACTTACAGGAGCGGATGCCATATACGCGGGTCATTCTATCTGGAAATATATAGCTGATAAATATGGCGAAGATAAGATCCCAAATATTATTTATATGACAAAGGTCAGCAAGAGCGTGGAAAGCGGATTTCTATATGTGCTTGGTGTGTCATTCAAAACATTTATACGCGACTGGATCGATTACTATGACAAGAAATATTATTTGTATGATAAGCAACTTAGCGTACCTCAACAAAAAACTTTTGTAAAAAATAAAAATCCTCAAAAAGTATTTCAGCAGTTTAAAATAAGTCCCGATGGCAATTACGCAGCTTATGTTACCAATGAAATCGGGAAATATAAAGTCTGGCTATATAATTTTGAAAAGAAAAAATTTAAGAAGTTAACGAAATCAGGACATAAACTTGATGATAAAACGGATTATTCTTTCCCTTTGCTGGCATGGCATCCAAGTGGTCAACGGCTGTCTGTTATTATCGAAAAGAAAGGGAAAATATTCCTGTTCTATTACAATACGGAAGAAAATAAATTTGAAAAACTGCGACTGTTTGATTTTCAGAAAGTACTTGATTTCTCTTATTCGCAGAATGGGATACTCTTAGCAATGTCGGCTGTCCGGAATGGACAAACAGACATATATGTATATAGCCTTGGCGCACATACTTATGAACAGATCACGAAAGATATATATGATGATCTTAACCCCGTTTTCGTTGATAATTCCAATAAAATTATTTTCAGTTCCAACAGGACAAATGATACAATAAAGGCTACATCAAAAGATTCGATCACCATTCCTGTAACAAAACAGGATTTATTCCTATATGATTACGCAAACAGAAATAAGGCGCTGAAACGCATTACCAACACAAGTTTAGCAGATGAAACAAAGCCTCTCGGGCTGGAAGATAATTACATCAGTTATCTGAGCAATCAGAATGGCATCATTAACCGCTTTACAGCCAAATTCGACAGTGTTATCAGCTTTGTAGACACCATTACTCATTACAGGTACTTTACTACAGTTTATCCTCAGACTGATTATTCCAGAAATATTCTTGATTACGATGTTTGTCCGAAGGCAGGGAAATGCGGTGAAATTATATATGATAAAGGACGATACCAGATTTATCCTGGCAAATTAACTCCTGTAAACAATCTGACAAAATTAGAATTAAAAAATTCGCCATATATGGTTGACTTGCTGAAATCGAAGAATATTGTGAAGAGTGAGGACTCACAAGGTTTAAATACTCAGCAAACATACAGGGATACTACGGTTGTGATAAAGCACAAGAGGCTTTCTTCTGTTCATGCGGGCGACACCATTCCGCCAAAGCAGGATCAAATTAATATTGATAATTATGTTTTCGACCCTGATAAAGAATATTCGAAAAAGAAAAGCAAAAAGGATACAGTTATTTTGAAAAAAGACACACTGAAACCGAAGACCGGAAGTGTTGCGGAATTTACCCTTCCCAGGCAGCGGAATTACGATGTTGAATACTCAATCGATCAGTTAGTGAGCCAGGTTGATTTCAGTTATCTCAATAATACTTACCAGCCTTTTACGAATGTGGGCGCCCCGATATTTATCAATCCGGGGTTTAATGCATTATTCAAAGTTGGCGTTACCGATTTGCTTGAAGATTACCGTATCACCGGAGGGGTGAGATTATCTGTCGATCTGGATAATACAGAATATGTATTGGGTTTCGAAAATCTCAGAGAAAGAATGGACAAGCAACTTCTCTTTCATAAGCAAACGATGCAAAATGTTCTGGACAATGCCATTGTCAAGCATCATTCGAATGAAGTGCTCTATATCCTGAAATGGCCTTTTAGCCAGGTGAGCGCTTTCAAAGCCACTGCTCTTATCAGGAACGACAGGGCTACTTATCTTGCAATAGACATGAACAACCTGAAAAAATCAAACGAATATAAAACATGGGCAGGACTGAAAGGTGAATTTATTTTTGACAATACAAGAGAAAAAAGTTTGAATATTTATTATGGTACGAGGTATAAATTATTTGCCGAGGTTTACCGCCAGGTTGACGCAAAGCAGAAACAACTGAATGTTGTAGGGTTTGATTTC
>JBBAAT010000346.1:0-3146 GCA_041658145.1 Bacteroidales bacterium
CAGGAAATGGACTCCTTTGAAGATTTTTCCGATAATTATTTCACCATCACTTCTTCAATCACTCCAATTTTAAAAATTTCTGGTATTGCCGGTCCAACGACATTGAATGTTGGGCAGAGAGGAGAATGGGAAATTGAAGCTGAATATTCAGGCAATCAAATTCTTACATATTCTGTAAATTGGGGTGATGATATTGTCTATTGTCCTTCTGGTGGTGGTCCTTGTACAGGAGTAGCAGCAACTCAATTACCTCAACAATCAGCAACATTTACACACTCATATACAAATACAGGAACATATTATCCGACATTTACTGTTACAAATAATAGTGGACAAACTGCAAAAACGAGTTTGAGTGTAAATGTGGTAGGAATAATAATATCAACAAATTCCAATCCAGTATTAGGGCCAATTGCAGTTCCTATAAGTGTTAATGTAGGTAAATCAACCAACTTTTATTTCAGCGCTACAGATGCGGATAATGATAATTTATGTTGGTCAATAGATTGGGGCGAAAATTCTGGAGGGGTAGGCGCTTGTTCAACATCAAATTTACAGCAAAAACAAGGCTGGACATATAATCCAAATTATACTTGGAATACAGCTGGAACATATAATATTAAAGTCACAGTTTTTGATAGTAGGGGTGGGTCTGCTTTTAGCAGTTTTAATGTAAATGTAATTGCATCAATCACTTGTACCTCAACAACTAACGTAGTAGAAGCAGCGCTTGGAAATCCAGGAGGCACAGGACCATTTGAAAAACTTGGTCTTGATATTTCTGCGCATCCGGAAATTCTTAAATATCGCATTCAGTGGTCTAATGGAGGATGGTCTGATTGGTATGTTCCAGGAGTGGATGATCAAGACTGGCTAAATAATTTAGATGGAACAGCCCGACGTATATGGTCATATTTTGATGATCATACACATGAGTATATAAAATGTTTAAGTTCAACTTCAAGCGGAGGTAGTGGCGGTAGTACCACTTCTAGAAGCGGAGTTAGTTCAATCGCCGGGTCTTCGCTTACCGCTAATGCTCTAGGCGCTTTAAATGAAGAAAATTCACAAACCGGCAATGCTCCTGCTTTTGTAGAATCAAGTTGTGGAAAATTCACTATGACCTTAAGTAAAGGAATGGTTAATTCAGAAGTTAAATGTCTTAAAAAAATGTTAATAGAAAAAAGTTTTAAAATTGAGGGAGTTAAAAAAGGTGAGGAAACAGATTATTTTAGTTATGATACAATGATGACTCTTAAAAAATTCCAAACTGCCAACGGACTTAAAGCTGATGGAATATTTGGACCTATTACTCGAGAGGCTTTGGTAAAATAGAAAATAGGGGTATAACCCCGTAGTAGAACTTTGAAAAAGTTTCACTACAGGGTATAATTAAACTATGAGAAAATATATATTGATTTCTTTTGTTTCTGTTTTTTTTCTAAGTTTATTTATATTAAACGCAGATTCTGTTTTTGCATTAAAGCCTATTGGTTGTACTGAAACTTCAGATTACAGCACTATCACAGGTCAATCTTGTAGTACAGGTGAGGGGGAATATTCTTCAACTTATTTCCCAAGTTGTTCTTCAACTTATGGATATAAATTAATTACAAGTCAATTGCCTTGTAGCACCTTGACTGGAACTCCGGCAGTTTTTAATTTTAAAGCCTCTGATCCAGACAATGACAATTTAAGTTGGTATATAAATTGGGGAGATACTGAAAGTGTATCTAAAAAATGTCCATCTTTTTCTCCCAATACACTATTTAGCGCTAGTCATACTTGGCCCACTGCCGGTACCTATAATGTAAAATTAGGTGTTTCCGATTGTAATGGTGGCGATACAGAAGCTACATTTAGAGTGGTAGTAAAAACTCCAATTCCTGTTTCTCCTCCTGCTCCGACTACTCCTTCAGCAGATTTAACAGATATAGTGATATCCTCTACTCAGGACATACCAGATAAACTGTTATGGTATAACGCTATAAGTTTTCCAATTAATTTTGAAGTTAGGGGAACATATATTCCAGATTTTTTATATAACGCGTCCTTTGATAAAACAAACTTTACAACACCACTTGGTTTTTTGCCAATGAAACCTGGGTCTTATAAGTTTAATTTTAGATTTTCAACTGATACATGTGGGGCTCATAATATAAAAGTTGTGTTTAATCCAGACAAAAAAATTCCAGAGAAAGATTATAGTAATAATGTTTTTGAAAAAATTGTAAATATAGATTGCATAACACCACCATACGATTTTGATATGACTATTGAAAAAGTTGGTACTTGGCCAACAACAGCCGTGCAAGGGAAATGGATAACATTAAATGCAAAATTTTATAACATAGGTAAAGAATATAATTCAAGATTTGCTTTACTTTACACTGGTTACTCAAAAGATAAAACAATACCAAATTATGGTGAGGCTTGTTTATTTAGAACAGATAGTACTGGGACTTATAGGATGCAATGTCCTAGTCGTAGTCCTCAGACTGGCGATGCCTATTACATAATGGATCAACCAGTTTGTGGCAATAATCATTATGTAATGAAAGTTGATGCCTATAATGATGTTATTGAAACTAATGAAAATAACAACGAAGTATCAGGTGATATTTTCGTAAATTGCAATTAAAAAGTTGCGCTTGACACAGGAGTATCACTTGATATATACTTTCCTAAGCGTCTCTACCGATTTGATAGAGCGTTTTAATTTAAAGAACTCTTTGAAAAAAGAATAGGTTTTGAGAACAAGTGCAAGCTTGTTTGTTTTTTTGAGTAAGTATAAATAATTTTTAGAGCAAAGATTGAACTCTAACATAGGCAAAAAATATTTACCCGCCTCTGGTGGGCATTGCTGTTTTTTGTTTTGTTTCGTTCTTAACCCACCAAAATTTTTTTTAAAATTTAGGCGGGTAAACTTTTAGTTAGAGTTTGATCCTAGCTCAGGATGAACGCTGGCGGCGTGGATAAGGCATGCAAGTCGAACGGACTTCATTTTTCCTAAGATGCGATTATATCAAGTCAAAGGTCGTTTGAAGTTAGTGGCGAACGAGGTAGTAATACATAGGAACTTCCCCCAAAGTCGTGAATAATTCGTCGAAAGACGGACTAATACACGATAGTCTCGCAAGAGTAAA
>JBBAAT010000347.1:0-3141 GCA_041658145.1 Bacteroidales bacterium
TCATTATTTCAGGATATGCAGAGAAATGAGGGTGACTGTTCCCGATACCATGAAATATTTCTGTATTTCCGAATCCGTTGCATTCTATCTGCAGAAATACGTTTTATACAGAAAACGTAAGATATTTCACGGCAGGCAGAATTTTCCCGAACTGATTGACGTCATGAAGAAGCATAAAAACGAGAGCTACCTGCTTCCCAGTTCCGATATTATAAAGGTGGATGTTCCAAAATTATTGGATGCGAATAAGTTCAATTATAAAAGGATCATTTTTTATAAAACTATTCCAAACGACTTATCCGACGTAGATATAAAGCAATTTGATTTGATCGTGTTCTTTAGTCCTGCAGGTATAAAATCGTTGTTCCATAATTATCCTGATTTTAAGCAGAGTAAAACACTTATTGCTGCATTTGGTTCTGCAACATGCAATGCTGCAAAAGAGGCTGGTCTTTCTCTGCATATCCAGGCACCTACTCCTGTTGCACCATCTATGACAATGGCGCTGGAACAATACCTGAAAAAAGCATCAAAATGCAAATGATTAATCCGTAATTTCTTATAACGGAAACAAACAGATACAAACATTGCAAACGTTTAAAAAAGAAGAACGGTTATCGGAGAAAAAAATAATAGAGAAACTTTTTGAAAGGGGCTGCGGTTTTTATGTATCCCCTTTTAAAGTTTTATGGGTACATGCTGATTTCGAAAGCAAGTATCCCGCAAAGGTGATGATGGCTGTATCGGGCAAAAATTTCCGGAAAGCAGTCGACCGTAATCGTATAAAGCGATTGATGCGCGAAGCATACAGAAAGAACAAACATATCCTGTATGAGGCATTGCAGAATTCTTCTGAAAAATATGCCTTTATGCTGCTGTATACCGGGAAAATAATAATTCCATTCAGGAATATGGAATCTAAAATAATTTTAATTTTACAACGTTTAGTGAAGGAAAATGAAGATATTGTTAAGTAAGATATTTATCCTGCTGATACGTTTTTACCAAATGGCCATTTCGCCTATTCTTCCTGCTTCGTGCCGTTATAGCCCAAATTGTTCACAGTATGGTATTGAAGCTATCAGGAAACACGGCCCGTTTAAGGGAGGATGCCTCACGCTGAAACGGTTTCTCTCATGTGGACCTTGGGGCGGTGGCGGTTACGACCCTGTGCCATGAATTATTTTACATTAAACGAAATTGAATTTACAAAAAAATATTGAAACGGAGAATGGGCGAATCGGTGAATTATCACCCTTTCCCCGATTCTTCCGCTCCCCGTTTCATTTCACTATTTTTCGCAAACCTAACTACTTTAAATATAATAACAAATAAGATTTTATATATGAAACGATCAGGTTTCTCTTTCAGACGAATTAAAATATGGTTTGTCGCTGCTGTTATCATTGTGGCGTCTGCTTTTTCGATCAGTTTTATTGATAACGATTTTGAAATAGCCAGGAATCTTGACGTTTTTGCTACGCTATACAGGGAGCTCAACAATAATTACGTGGATGAGATCAAACCCGGTGAACTCGTTAATACAGCCATTGATGCAATGCTTGAATCGCTTGATCCATACACAACGTTCATACCAGAATCAGAGATGGAAGATTATAGACTCATGACCACAGGCCAGTATGGTGGAATAGGGGCATTGGTGCATAAAAACGGTGATTATGTTGTTATATCTGATCCCTACGAAGGATTTCCCGCACAAAAAAACGATTTAAAAGCAGGTGATATAATTCTTGAAGTAAATGGTAAATCAGCAAAAGGAAAATCAACCGACAATGTTACAGACATTTTACGCGGACAGCCTGGAACAATTGTAAAGCTGCTGATAAAACGTGAAGGGGAAACCAACCCGATTGAAAAAACAATAGAACGAGCTGAAATAAAAATCGACAATATTTCTTATTATGGAATGTTTGACCAAAGCACGGGCTACATCAAGCTAAACAACTTTTACCAGAATGCCGGTAAAGAAGTTAAAGATGCTTTTCTGAAACTGAAGGATCAGGGAATGAAGTCCTGCATCCTCGATCTGCGGGGTAATGGGGGAGGACTGTTGAATGAAGCCGTGAATATTGTGAATATATTTGTTGAAAAAGGTGTTGTGATCGTGAGTACAAAAGGGAAATTGAAGGACAAAAATAATTATCACCGTTCTCTGAATCCGGTCACAGACAAAGAAATACCACTTGCGATCCTTGTAGACAGAGCCAGTGCTTCGGCATCGGAAATTGTAACCGGCGCTATTCAGGACATTGACCGTGGTGTTATTATCGGAGAAAGAACCTATGGGAAAGGTCTTGTACAGAACGTGATCCCATTAAGTTATAATACCAAACTTAAAATAACAGTTGCAAAATATTATATACCGAGCGGTAGATGTATCCAGGCTATTGACTATTCGCAGAAGAACGAGGATGGCAGTGTTGCTAATATCCCCGATTCATTGATGGTGGCATTTAAAACAAAAACCGGAAGGATTGTATATGACGGTGGTGGAATTGAACCGGATGTTTATATGAAGCCACATAAATATAGCAAAATTGCCACTAGCCTCGTTGTAAAATATGTGATTTTTGATTATGCAACAAAGTATAGAAATCTGCATCCTGCAATTACCTCAGCGAAGGATTTTGTTATAACGGATGATATCTATAATGATTTTGTATCTTTCATTTCGAATAAAGATTATGATTACACAACAAAAAGTGAA
Source organism: Bacteroidales bacterium (assembly GCA_041658145.1). Lineage (GTDB taxonomy): Bacteria > Bacteroidota > Bacteroidia > Bacteroidales > CG2-30-32-10 > JBBAAT01. The sequence goes on from JBBAAT010000347.1 coordinate 2,729, forward strand.
CAATCTCTGAAAGACCTGAAAGTTAACGCTGAAAATGAAAAATATTATGATGCCATAAAAATTGAATACGATGCCTTGAAAAATAAAATGATGCACAATAAAAAAGAAGATGTTGAGACGTTCAAAGACGAAATCAAAGAGCTGTTAAAAGAAGAAATGGTATCGCGTTATTATTATCAGAAAGGAAGGCAGGAAGCGTCGCTTTCTTCCGATCAGGAAGTGAAGAAAGCGGTGGAAATTTTTAGTGATGATAAAACATATACCGGTATTCTTAAAGGTTCAGTAAAACTGAATAAAACAGATAAAGCAAACAAGTAATCCGACTTTATTTTCGGAAATCAGAATTTATGGAATGAGTTTAAACCTGAAGATCAATCATAGAAACATATATTTTTGTGGGCTTGCCATTGTCG
>JBBAAT010000348.1:0-3139 GCA_041658145.1 Bacteroidales bacterium
TATCCGTAATATCGATCATACACATATCCATGCAAACATCGCCGACAATTTCTGCGGGGCGGTCATTCACAAAAAGCTTTCCCCTGCCATTGCCTAATTTACGGCTCAGCCCGTCGGCGTAACCAATGGGAACAATTGCTATGCGCATATCTTTAGAAGCAAACCATCTACGACCATAGCCAATGCTTTCGCCTTTTGGTACTTGTTTGATTTGAGATATGATGGTTCTTAATGTGCTTACATTCTGTAAAAAAGATTGCTTTGTATCATCGCCCGCAATGCCATATAAACCGATTCCAAGACGTACCATTTCAAACTGCGCCTCGTTAAAACGACTGATACCGACAGAATTCAGGATGTGGCGAATTATCGGGTAATCCAGTTGTGACTGTATAATCTGACACATTTCTGTAAATGCCGTAATCTGGCTTCTCGTAAATTCATCTTGTTCCGGATTGTCACCGGCTGCAAGGTGCGAAAATACTGAGCGTACGGAAATATTCGGATTATTTTTTATATGTGCCATTAAGTCCTCAAGATTGTTCTTTTCAAAGCCTAACCTGTGCATCCCTGTATCTAGCTTAATATGCACAAAACCTTTATTATCCGTGCCTTTATAATTTCTTGCAAGGGCTTCTTCAAACAGACCAAGTATCCTGAAGCTGTATATTTCCGCTTCAAGGTTATATTTTAACAGGGCATCCAAACTTTGCTCTTCAGTATTCATTACCATAATTGGCATGGTAATTCCCGCTTTACGAAGCTCAACGCCTTCGTCGGTATAAGCCACAGATAAATAATCTACCTGGTGGTACTGCAAAACATTTGCAATTTCAAAACTACCGCTGCCATAAGAAAAGGCTTTCACCATTGCCATCATTTTAGTTTCAGGTTTCAGCAGGCTGCGGTAATAATTCAGATTATGAATAAGTCCATTCAGGTTTATTTCGAGAACTGTTTCATGAGCTTTTTGTTGCAGGGCTTTGCTGATCTTTTCAAACTTGAATATACGGGCGCCTTTCAGAAGTATTGTTTCGTCGTGAAATTCGCTGAAAGGAAAATCCTTCATAAATTCTTCCGTAGAATTGTAAAAGGATTTTTCAATGTTGAATTTATCCTTCTGCCTGCTTATAGCTTTGCCAATCCCTACAATACAATCGATCTTCTTGTTTGTAAGAAGCCCGGACACTTCTCCGTAAAGGTCATCTTCATTACGTCCGCTTTGCAAAATATCAGAAATAATTACTGTCTTTTTTCTGTGCTGTTTTTGTTGGTTTAAAAAATCAATAGCAATACTGAGCGAATTGATATCGGAATTATAGCTATCGTTGATAATTGAGCAGTTATTAATTCCTTCTTTTAATTCAAGGCGCATGGCTACCGGCGAAAGATTTGCCATTCTATGAGCAATAGTTTCGTTGTCGTATCCGAACACCAGCATGGTAGCCCAACAGTGAGTGGCATTTTCAACAGAAGCATCGTCAGTAAAAGGAATGCTTATGTTTACTTTTTGATTTTTGTAAATACCTTCAATAATAGTGTGGTGATTTTGACGCGTCGTCTTTTTTATTACAAGGTCGGCATTGGATATATTGCTCCATGTAAATGTTTTAATGTTCTTTAGGTTTTCGGTCTGCACTATCCTTTCTTTTATTTCAAGGTGATCGGTGCAGTAAATTAACATTTTCACTCTCGTGAAAAGCTTCAGTTTTTCGGCTATCTTCTGGTTGGTGTGAATGAAATTTTCATTGTGTGCCTGACCGATATTGGTGAAAATACCGATGTTTGGCTGAATGATTGTTTGCAATTTATCCATTTCATCGGTTTCGGAAATACCTGCTTCAAATATTGCAAGTTCGTGTTCAGGTTCCATCTGCCATACAGAAAGCGGCGCTCCGATCTGTGAATTAAAACTTTTAGGGCTGCGTACTATTTTTTTATCATCACACATCAATTGGAACAGCCATTCTTTTACAATGGTTTTACCGTTGCTTCCGGTAACACCAATTACAGGAATGTCGAATTTTTTACGATGATAAATTGCAAGAGCCTGTAAGGCAAAGAGTGTATTTTTTACTTTAATGAAATTTGTATCCTTGTGATTGAAGGGATTGACAGATGTTTCTGAAACAATGAAATTGCGTACGCCTTTTTCGTAAAGCTCATCAATATATTTATGTCCATTGTTTCTCTTGGTAACAAGAGCAAAAAAAACAGAGTTTTCCGGAGAAATCAGTTTGCGGCTGTCAACCACCAAATGCTTAACAGGCATATCGGGCAAAAAGGATGAGATCAATTCCCCTTTAATTATCTTGACAATTTCACTGATGGTATATCCTGATGCGCTTGTCATTTTCAGCTTACAAAACCAATTTAGGTTCGCTTCCCGGTTTTTCTTCATCGTGAACCGTGAATTTTATAGGGTTTGAGGTAAGTTCTTTATACATTTTTCTTTTACGAAACATATCTACAGCAAGGTAAAGCGCTTCTTTGAAAGAATCGGCTGACGCCTGGTTTTTTCCGGCAATTTCATAAGCAGTACCGTGCACAGGAGATGTGCGGATGATAGGTAAACCAGCAGTATAGTTGACACCCGATTCAAAGGCAAGGGTCTTGAATGGTATCAAGCCCTGGTCGTGGTACATAGCAAGTACTGCATCAAAATGCGTAAACGAAGATGAACCAAAAAATCCATCGGCCGAATAAGGGCCAAATACGAAAATACCTTCTTCTTTGGCTTTATTAATTGCCGGAATAATGATGTCCTGTTCTTCCGTTCCAAACATACCACCGTCGCTTGAATGTGGATTAAGCCCGAGAACGGCAATGCGCGCTCTTTTAATGCCAAAATCCTGGAGGAGAGATTTGTTGAGTATCCGGATTTTGTTCAGGACAAGATCAATATTCAGCAGCGATGGAATATCTTTCAGCGGAACATGGCCGGTAATAATGCCAATCCTGGTGGCGCTGCTTACCATAAGCATCAGGTAATCTTTTACTCCGAATTTTTCGGCAAGATATTCTGTATGCCCTGCAAAATGGAAATCCTGCGACTGGATATTCTTTTTATTGATGGGCGCCGTAACCAAAACATCAATGTGCTTGTTTTTTAAATCTTCAACGGCTGCTTTGAGAGAAA
>JBBAAT010000349.1:0-3114 GCA_041658145.1 Bacteroidales bacterium
CGGCAGTTAAGGTACTGAAATAAATATTTTTTACTATTTTTGAAAAAATTATATACCGGTACGGAAATAGTTTGCAAATTGAAAGTTAACATAACCTAAACATACTGAAATGAAAAGATACTCTACACTATTTGCAGGGGTTACGATTATTCTATCGTTATTTTTTGTGATAGAACTCAGGGCACAAGATAATGTTGGAATAGGAACAGTTACCCCGGATCCTTCATCCATTCTGGATTTGTCAGCAAATGACAAAGGATTATTGATACCCCGTCTTACTACCTCTGAACGCTTAGCTGTCGTTAGTCCGGCTCATGGACTAATTGTTTATGATATAGATTTCCTTTGCTTTTTCTATTATAGAGTACCTGCATTGCCTCAGCTACCGGGCTGGATTTCGATGTGTAGTTTAAGCGCTCCGGGCGCAGCACCCACTATTACTGTAACTATACAAAGTGGAATCACTGCTGCCGGTATCACTGCGGGTTCTACTGACACCAAGGGGAATATTACTACTACCGGGACAAATATTCCACCAAACAATACTCAGCTAACTATTACCTTTACTAATGCTTATACAGTAGCTCCAATAGTAGTAGTTACACCTAATAATAATGCAGCGCGAACAGCTACATATTATGTTACTTCCACTGCCACTGCATATAGTTTGTTTATCAATGGCGGCGGCGCCGATCCTTCATTTAACTACATGGTTATTGAATAATTGCAACTATACAGCCGATGAACAAATAAATAGAACGCTGATGACGCTGATAATTATGATGAACACAGATAAAATAAAATCTTATTTGATAAATAAATTTTATGATGAACAAGATAAAAATCATATTTAATCTTAAGCAATCTGCGTCATCAGCGTTCTATTCCATTGCCTGAGTAGTTACGAATAGTTTCATTTCAATTTTGTGTATAAAAATCTTCGTGAATTTATTATTGCGCTTGATAAAGCAGGGGAACTCATCAGAATAAAAGAATTTGTTTCTCCTGTTTTAGAGATTCCTGAAATTACCGATCGTGTAAGTAAAGCAGGAGGGAAGGCGTTGCTATTTGAAAATACAGGAACGGATTTTCCGGTGCTGATAAATTCCATGGGATCCATAAAGCGTATGTGTATGGCGCTTGGAGTAAAGGATATGGAAGAGATCGGCGCTGAAATGGAAAACCTTTTCAAAAAGATATTATCCCCGAAAGAAGGGTTTATAGATAAATTGAAATTACTGCCTGCTCTTAATGAAATCGCTTCCCTGATGCCAAAAGTAATAAGTAAAAAAGCGTCTTGCCAGGAAGTAATAATGAAAGAGCCCGATATCACAAAACTTCCTGTGTTGCAATGCTGGCCGCATGATGGAGGGAAGTTTCTCACGCTGCCGCTTGTTCATACGATCGATCCTGTTAATGGGATCCGGAATATCGGAATGTACAGGATGCAGGTTTTCGGGAGTGATCTTACCGCTATGCACTGGCATATTCATAAAAATTCTGCACGCCATTACAGGGAATATAAAAAACTTGGTAAAAAAATGCCTGTTGCCGTTGTGCTTGGGGGAGATCCTGTATATACTTACGTTGCAACCGCACCTCTGCCTGATAATATCGATGAATACATATTGGCTGGGTTTCTCAGAAAGAAAAAAGTAGAACTTGTAAAATGCCTTACACAGGATATTGAAGTGCCTGCGGATGCTGATTTTGTTATAGAAGGATTTGTTGATCCAAGTGAAGAACTGATATGGGAAGGCCCTTTTGGCGATCATACAGGTTATTATTCATTGCCCGATTGGTATCCAAAATTTCATATCACCTGCATCACTCATCGCCATGATGCAGTGTATCCGGCAACTATTGTGGGAATTCCACCGCAGGAGGATGCTTTTATTGGTAAAGCAACAGAAAGAATATTTCTTACACCGATCAGGATGGCAATGCTCCCTGAAATTATTGATATGTTAATGCCTCTGGAAGGAGTATTTCACAACCTTGCAATCGTAAAGATAAAAAAAGATTATCCCGGGCACGCAGTTAAAGTTATGAATTCCTTGTGGGGCGCCGGACAGATGATGTTCAATAAAATGATGATCATAGTGGATGAAGATACAGACATTCATGATGCCCTGTCGTTGACTAAACACATCTTCAGAAATATCAGGATTAATGATGATGTAGTATTTAGCCGAGGGCCTATGGATGTGCTGGATCACTCAAGCAGCGAATTTGCTTATGGTGGAAAGATAGGAATTGATGCCACAAATAATAGAAAAGATATTCATAGAAATTCAGTAGAAACCTGCCTGTCCGGTAGGCAGGTTAATAAAGATTCATTATGTCAAAAATATCCTGAAATTAAGGTTATTAATGATGATTTGCTGAAAGAAGAAATTCCAATGATAATTTTTTCAGTTAAAAAAACAGTCGGGAGAAAACTAAAAAATCTTACAGCACTTATCATGACTGAACCCGGTTTTGAAAATATTTCCGTTCTTGTTTTTTGCGAATCAGGCCTTGATATTTTGTGCTATGGCGATGTTGTTTGGAGTGTTTTAAACAACATTGACCCTGTGAGGGATTGTATAATTTTAAAATCAAACAATCCTTGTGTTACCGATAAACTCATTATTGACGGCACAAAAAAATCTCTTTTAACCGATGATTTCCGCCGTCAATGGCCGAATGTAACGGTGATGGATGATGATACCATCAGAAAAATTGATGAAAAATGGGATAAGCTTGGTCTGGGCAATCTTATTCAGTCCCCTTCATTAAAATACAAAAAGCTTTTGCATGGTGAAGGAGCAATAGCTTTGGAATAAATTATTATACTGCAAATGGTTAAAAATTTACCTTTTATTGAAATAAATTGTTAAATTGTTGAACTGTTAAATTGTTAAACCATATAGCCATATAACCATTAAGCAATATAACAATTAAACAATTAAACCATTTAGCTTTTATTTCCTGTCGAAGAAGGGGTTTTTTGAAGTGGCGCTGAGTGGTATGCCGTATACGATTTTAACATCCTTGCCGAGCAATTCCATTTCCGTTACAGCCAAACCTACAGAGTACATGATTCTATTATCAACGCGGTGATCCATAGCT
>JBBAAT010000350.1:0-3109 GCA_041658145.1 Bacteroidales bacterium
AATTATGCGACGCTTACAAAAAAGACTTTGGCGACAAAGCGTAAAATTTAATAAAGACAATATCTAGGGTGTAATATAATTTTATTACACCCTTTTTTTTAAGATAATGTGGCAAAAAATATTTTCTAATTTTGTAAACAAATTTTCATTTATGAAAAAAACAATTAATACTTCTAATGCACCAAAAGCTTTAGGTCCTTACAGCCAGGGAATAATGGTGAATGGAATGCTCTTTGTTTCAGGCCAGATACCAATAAATCCTTCTACAAACGAACTATTAAAAGGAGATATACAGGAACAAGCCAGGCAGATAATGGCAAACATCCTTGCCATATTGAAGGAGGCAGATATGGATTTTTCAAATGTGGTAAAAACCTCGATTTTTTTGTCGGATATACATAATTTTGAAAAGGTAAATGAAGTGTACGGCACTTATTTTAAAGAGAACCCACCGGCAAGAGAATGCTTACAGGCCGCTCTACTACCTAAAAACGCAGATGTGGAAATTTCTGTGATTGCGGTTAAGTGATACATTGAACGATCTATAAAACTCAAATTCATGTATAGAAGGAAAAATAATTTCAAGCAAGTGCAAAAATATTTTCATGAAAAGCATGTCAAATATGCTGCATAGAAATCCATTACGAACTAATATATGCACTCATTATTAGGTTAAAGAGTGATGTTCATGGAATTTTTTTAAGCGGTATTCTAAAACAGGGAATTGCTCTCTGCTAACTAATGAAACACAAGCTCTAAGCCCTTCTGCACGTTCGCTTCCTGTAGTAGTGAGAGAAATCGCACTAATACCATAGCAAAGAAGTTCTTCTAATAATTTTTCACCTGTAAAGCCAGGGTATGAAAATGTAAAGTAAAAACCATCCGCAATAGGTTCGTCTTCATCTTTATCATAAACAATATTAAAACCATTATCAGTAAATAACTTCTTCATAATTTTTGCTCTTTCAGCATATTCTATTACATCGTTTCTATAGTTATATGTTCCATCATTTACTGCTTTTAGTATAGTTGTTAAGCCATATTGTGGCGAGTGAGCAGTGCCGGCAGTTATACTATAAAGCGAGCCAAATATCATAGCCTGACCAAAGATATCGGAATTGAAATAATTTCTCAGATTTTCAAACCTGGTATTAAATAATTTATCCGAAATGATCATCATGGCAATTCGTTGTCCTGCATAGCTGAAGATTTTTGATCCCGAAATAAGCAATATATAATTATCCATATAATGTGCTATGGTTGGTTGATATGGAGGTTTTCCCGGCTTAGAATAATCTTTTCTGAAATCCATACCAAAATATGCTATGTCCTCTATAACAACAACATTATATTTTACAGCTAATTCTGCAATAATTTTCAATTCTTTTTCAGTGAGGCATATCCATGAAGGATTATTTGGATTACAATATAAAAGAGAAAATAAATTACCTTTAATCAAATGAGATTCTAATTTATCCCGTAATTTTTCACCACGGTAATTATATATATCAAAATGGTCAAATTTTTTCCCGATTGTTCTTATCATCTGTTTTTGAAGAGGAAAGCCAGGGTCAATAAATAAGTTGGTATCTTTATTTTCATTTATTTTGCTTAGAGTTATAAAAGAAGCAAAACTACCTAATGTTGCTCCTACAGTAGGAATACACCCGTCTTTATTAACATCAATATTCAGGAATAGTTTACAAAATCTTTGTATTTCTTTCTTAAGTTCAGGTATTCCTTCAATATCAACATAGGTATTTGATACCCCTTTTTTTAAAGCTTCTATTTCGGCTTTAACACCGATATCCGGAGTGGGTAATCCAGGTATTCCCATTTCCATCCTTATAAATTTATCACCGGTTTCCTGTTCAATTTGATTAACAACTTTCAAAAGTTCACGAATAGCAGCTCTGCCAATATTTGGAAGCTTACTTTCCTGTATTTTTCTTTTTACTACCTCATAATTTATAGGTGTTTCTTTCATATTTCAGGTAAAAATTAATGATTATTATTTGGGTATAAAGGTATAAGTTATAAAGGTATAGTGTTAAAATTGTTGGTATCTTTTTGAGAGATTACAAATTTAATATAACCTGAATTATTCACAAATTCTAATATCTAAATTCTAAACACTAAATAAATCCCAATATTTTAAATTAAAATGATCTAAATATTATTGTAAACCTGTTTGAAATTTTGAGAATTTGTAATTTGATATTATTTAGGATTTAGGGTTTCGTGCTTAGAATTTTATGAATAGATTAATATAACCTTTTTGGGCATTATATTTCACAAAAACATCTTTCACTTTAAAAGTATCTTTTTAATCAATGGTATATTTCTTTGCCTTTTTCACAAAATATTCCTTTTCCTTAGCGGCGGATTTCTTTATACCTTATACCTTTTACCTCTATCTCCTTATACCTAAATAATTACAATTAATGATTATATTTATTTAAAAATTCAGGACTTAAAAATATATTTTTTTTGGATATGAAAATAAAAAAAGGGAAAATATTGTTGAAAATCCATCTGGCAAAAGTGATAAGATTTATTTATTAAACCAAACGAGATTAAAATTTATGTAGATTTGTTTGAAAATAAAGGTTGATATGAAAATACATTTTGTTGCCATAGGTGGCAGCGCCATGCATAATCTTGCTATCGCACTTCATAAAAAAGGATATGAAATAAGCGGCTCAGATGATGAGATATTCGAACCTTCAAAAAGCAGGCTTGCAAAATACGGACTGCTGCCGGCTACGAAAGGGTGGGGTGAGTCGATGATTAACGGAAGTTTGGATGCAGTGATCCTTGGAATGCATGCAAGAGCGGACAATCCTGAATTGCTGAAGGCACAACAACTCGGCATAAAAATATTTTCTTACCCTGAATATCTTTATGAACAATCGAAGGATAAAAAACGTGTTGTAATTGGCGGAAGTCATGGTAAAACTACCATTACCGCAGCGATCCTTCATGTTTTGAATTATCATAATATTGATTGCGATTACATGGTTGGCGCGCAGCTTGAAGGTTTTGAAGTAATGGTAAAACTCACGGATGATGCGCCTTTCATGATACTGGAAGGTGATGAATATCTTAA
>JBBAAT010000351.1:0-3108 GCA_041658145.1 Bacteroidales bacterium
GACACCTCGAAAAGCAAAAAAGTTTGAGGCAGACAAAGTTTTGTAAATCGCAGTGTACGCATGGTACATGAGGATTTACAAAACGAAGTCGAACGAAGAACTTAGCGAAGCGATCCCATGAGCTTGCGAATAAATTTAAAGTTTTTCGAGGTGCCCTAAAATGAAAATCGGTCGTTGCTTTATTTCTGCGGAAATTAAGGTTTTAATTTTATTGTGTATTTTTAGCGCCGGAAGATTTTTCAACAATATTCATCTCTTTAATTAAATTTGTTGCACCTGCATATTTATCTATTATAAATAAAATATAGCGGATGTCAACACAAATAGATCTTTGCAGACTGGGTTCAAAAACAATATTACCACTCATGGCTTCCCAGTTTCCATCAAAGGCTATCCCAATTAATTGTCCGTCACCATTAATAACGGGGCTCCCGGAGTTACCACCAGTTATGTCATTATCGGTAAGAAAACACACTTTAATTTCTCCGTCTTCCGCATATTTGCCATAGTCTTTTTTCAAATAAAGATCTTTAAGTTTCTTTGGAACGATGAATTCTTCGTTCGTAGAATCTTCTTTTTCCATGATCCCTTTTAATGAGGTTACATCTTCATAATGAACGGCATCAGCAGGGTAATAATCAAGTACTTTACCGTATGTAAGACGCATGGTGGAGTTGGCGTTCGGATAAAATTTCTTGTCAGGATACATCTCTCTCAAACCCGCAACAAACAGGCGATTCCCTTTGCTTAAAAGCAGGTTTGCTTCCGTGATTTTGGCTATTATTTCACGATATTTTTTCATTACCGACAACATGAGTTTAAACCCGGGATCTTTGTCCAACTGAATCTTGTCTGGATTTGCAATAAAAGCTTCCGCTTTCTTCTGGTCTGCAAAGATTGACTTCTGAAATATTTCGGAAGCAAATTTTGTGAAATCATTGTTGTATTTTTTCGTAATAGTTGTGAAGATATCCGGATGATATTCGGCGCTAATATCATCAAAGAACAATTCGAACATGGCTGCAAACATCTTCTGATCGGTGGGAGCGTTGTAATCCTTGTAATACGTGGCAATTGTAGCCTTTAGCGTAACAATGTTTTTGTTGATTTTTTCGTTATCAGTTTTTTCTTTTTTGTATTCGTTATATAAGCTTTCAAATTTATTAGCGAATCCAATGATCTCGCATCCTCTTATCAACCCTTCAACAAAATAAGTCTTTGCCTTGACGTATTTGGTTAGTTCTATATATGCATTTGCAATGTCAGTGAGAGCTTCGCCATACTTTGTTTTATTCTTTTCATTAGAATTTACCCACTGTTCAAATGCCGTTTCTATTGTTGTTTTTTTGTCGTAAACTTTTAGTTGAACAAGTCCTTTACTTTGACCAATATAGAATTTCCAGTAATTTGAAGAGGTAATATATTTTGATGCATATTTAATCCTGATCACTGCACTTTTGTCCATATCGGATTTCATGATAGAAAGCTTTTTTCCCCTGATTTTTACGATTGACGGGTTAAATTGTTCAAGTGCGAGTTTAACTCCGTAAGAGGTGAGAAAACGGTCGGTTGATCCGGGATAGCCAAGTATCATGGCGAAATCATTGGTTTTATAACCGCTGATTGATATAGGAAGAGTGTGTTTTGGTTTTAATGGAATATTGTTTTTTGAGTATTCTGCAGATCTTCCATCAGTGCCGGTATAAACCCTGAACATGCAGAAATCACCTGTATGGCGTGGCCACATCCAATTATCAGTATCTCCGCCAAACTGTCCTATTGAAGTAGGTGGAGCGCCAACCAAACGCACGTCTTTAAAAATTTCATAAACAAATAAATAATATTCATTCCCTTCAAAAAAGCTTTTTACGCTTGCATCATAATATGTATCTTTTATTGCTTCGGCTTTTAGCTTTGCAGTGATCGCATCAATTTTAGCAATCCTCTCAGCCACAGTCATCGTATCGTTTAATTCGTTCATAACTTTTTGAGTAACATCTTCGATACGAATCAAAAATGTTACGGTTAAACCATCATCGGTTAATTCTTCTTCTTTGCTTTTAGCCCAAAACCCAGTTGTAAGATAATCGTGTTCAACTGTGCTATAAGATTGAATGGCGTCATATCCGCAATGATAATTGGTAAGAATAAGACCTTCGTCAGAAACTGCTTCACCTGTGCATCCGTTTCCAAGCTGCACAATAGCATCTTTAAGACTGGAATGATTTATACTGTAAATTTCTTCTGCAGTAAGATGACAACCCATCTTCTGCATGTCAACATAATTAAGGCGTTCAATTAATAGGGGAAGCCACATTCCCTCGTCGGCCCTGGTGTTAAAATTAATGACGGCAATAAAAATTGTCAGTACAAATGAAAATTTTTTAAACATATTCCGGAAAGTTTTAATTTGATTTACGTATAATGAAAATTTAAAGACTACAAATAAAAGACTTTTTACTGAATATAAATCATAAAAAATAAAAAAATCGACTTATTCTAAAGTCTTGTAGACAAATGAATTAAATTGCACTCCGTAAATGCCGGATTGTTCATTTAGTATGCATAAACCGTAAAACGAACAACCACCGTAATGCCTTTAGCGGGCAAAAGCAGGAAATTAAGCATTCACAAAAAGAAACATTCACTAAAAAACCTGCAAAATCAAAAAGCACAAATGCCTTTGATAAAAGCCGGCGCAGGGTTACAGCGAAAAAGGGCTTCTTTATATTCTCATTTAAAAGCAAAAGAGAACGGGAAATCGGCACAAATAAGGATACGAAGGGTTCTTATGCGTATAATTCAAAAAAGAAAAGGGTAACCTCAAAAAGAAGGACAGCGTATTTTTGCCTCACCTGTTTCTGATATGGGGGCGTACTGCAAAATTTTCATCAATGTTTTTTTACAATAATATCAGATGTTCTGATCGTATTGCTTACATTTAGCGCTCTGTCAGCAATGGAAACATCAAAAGCAATGGTGTCGTAATTTGACACGTAGTTATTAATAAAAAGTTCCACCTCAATATCTCCCTTGATGGATTTGTTTTCCCCGTTTGGTGTGAGCACAGGGATGCGCGAGTTGTATGTCATAGGAAGGACTACCGGA
>JBBAAT010000352.1:0-3086 GCA_041658145.1 Bacteroidales bacterium
AATATTATTTGTACAGCATCAAAGCAAGTAACCCACAACAATCCCGACAAGTCGGGATGAAACTTGATAATAAGTTGAAAAAAATAAAAAATAAGGAGGTTAAAAATGAATGAAAAGACAAAAAAAGGTAAAGATGAACAGAAATTTGCGGCAGCAGCAGCAGACAGGGAGAAGGCAGCAGTTGTGGAAGAGCAAAAAGTCCTTAATAATATAATTGAATTAAATCCCTATAGTGTCCAAATATGTGATGCAGAGGGACATCATATTAGAGCAAACAAAGTGTTCCAAAAGCTTTTTGGGTCATCTCCACCTCCAGAATGGTCTCTTTTTGATGATCCAACACTTAAGAAACAATTCCCTGAGCTATTAGAAAAACTCAAGAAAGGAGAATCTATAAAAATTCCTGCAATAAGGTATAATGCACACGATGTCGAGCCAAGAGCTCTGGATAATCCTATTTGGCTTGGTGCTACCACTTTTCCTATTTTTGATGATAAAGGTAATTTACAATTTATAGTGAATATGCATGAAGACATCACCGAGCGCAAGCGGGCGGAAGAGGCGCTGCGAGAAAGTGAATCGCGGTATCATACCCTTTTCGAAAGTTCTCGTGATGCTATTATGATACTTGAACCTCCTTCATGGCTGTTTACTTCTGGGAACTCGTCAACATTGCGGATGTTTATGGCGAAGGACGAAGTGGAATTTACTTCCAAAGAACCATGGAAATTTTCTCCCGAAAGGCAACCGGATGACCAATATTCTGATGACAAAGCCAAAGAGATGATAGAAATAGCCATGCGAGATGGTTCTCATTTTTTCGAGTGGACACATAAACGGCTTAACGGCGAGGACTTCCCCGCAACGGTACTCTTGACCAGAATGGAAATCTTTGAGAAAAAATTCCTTCAGGCGACAGTTCGTGACATCACTGAGAGCAAAAAGGCAGAAGAAGCATTACATAATGCAAAAGCAGCAGCAGAATGCGCCAATAGAGCAAAATCCGATTTTCTTGCTGTCATGAGCCATGAAATCCGTACCCCTCTGAATGGCGTTATAGGAATGACAGAGTTAGCGCTTATAACAAATCTGTCAGCAACCCAACGTGACTATCTTGAATCAGTGCAAACATCGGCTTATATGCTTCTCGATACAATCAATAATATTTTAGATTTTTCGAAGATTGAAGCAGGAAAACTTGAAATAGAAAATTCGAAATTTAATATCCGCGAAATGGTTGAAAGAAGCGTGGATATACTGACAGCGAGAGCATTTGAAAAAAATATAGAATTGCTGTGTGAAATCGAACCCGCTTTACCTGATTTTTTTATTGGCGATGCTTTAAGGATACGGCAGATATTGGTAAATTTAATCAGCAACGCCATTAAATTTACTGAAAAAGGTGAAATTCATGTTTCTGTTAAGAAACAAGCTGATACAAATGATCCCGAAGGTAATGTCCGTGTTCTTTTTAGCGTGAAAGATACGGGAATAGGTATTCCGAAAAATATGCTGGTGCATATTTTTAACCAGTTTATACAAGCGGATAGTTCGATAACCCGGAAATACGGAGGCACCGGATTGGGATTGGCTATTTCGAAAAATTTGACACAAATGATGAACGGGACACTAATGGCGGAAAGCGAGCCAGATGTGGGAAGTACATTTTATTTTGAATTACCATTGAAGGTTTCAAAAACTCAGATAGAGAAAACAAAACCTTCAAAGCTGGAAATTAAAAGAGTGCTGATAGTAGATGATAATGCAACCAACCTGAAAATAATGCAGGGTATGTTTAAGTATTGGGGAATTGATTCTGATTTGGTTTCTGATGGTGAGAGAGCTTTGGAGTTGTTAAGAGAAACAAATGAGAATATGAACTTTTTTGATATAGTGTTCCTCGATATGCACATGCCTTTGATGGATGGATTAACCGTTGCAGAAAAGATTAAATATGAGCTCAACCTGATTTGGATGCCTGTGATAATAATGTTTTCTTCAGTTGAAAAAGGTAATATTATAGAAATTGGCAAAAAGCTGGGAATTGATCAATACCTTACAAAACCTGTAAAAATGAAAGATTTGTATGAATTGTTACTAATGGTAAAAAATAAAAGCAAGGAAAAGGAAAAAGAAAAACAGACAGTTATAGTAACAGAAAAAGAAAACCTGCCTACCGGACAGGCAGGCGTAAATATCTTTTCAGGGAAAACTATTTTAATAGCGGAAGACAATGACATTAACCTGAAATTGTTAAAATCCATGTTAATGAAAACAGGAGCAAAAATTTTAACCGCAACAAATGGAGCGGAAGCAATTGATCTTTATAAAAACAATACTGTTGACCTGATTTTTATGGATGTATACATGCCCGGAACCGACGGTTTTCAGGCAACTAAATTTATCAGGGAAAAGGAGGGCGCTGACAAACATACTCCCATTGTTGCTATTACGGCAATAGCAATGCAAGGCGACCGTGAAAAGTGTTTGTCGAAGGGTATGGATGATTACTTGTCGAAACCATTTGGAATAGAAGATTTATACAAAATGGTCCGAAAATATTTATCGCATAATGTTCATCAGGAAATACCATCTCCTGTTGAGTTACCGGAAAGTGAAAAGATTTTTAACAAACAAGAGTTACTGTCTCACACAGATAATGATATAGAATTTTGTAAAGAAATAATAGCCGATTTCAAAAAATTGTTTCCCGATTTGTTAAAAAAGTTAATGCTGGCAATTAAGGATTCTGACTATAAACAAATTGAATATTTTTCTCATACACTTAAAGGTATGTGCGGAACTATACAGGCTGTTAAAATCAGAGATATCGCAGCAAAGATCGAAGCCGCGTCGAAAAACCAAAAAAATATTAGCGAAATTCAAGCACTTTCTGAGCAAATGGAAATTGCTTATAACGAATTATTGCCATTTTTTTTAAGCCCACCCTTCCTTAGCTAATGCATTATGCAGCTCGTCAGGATGTTTCCTGCAGTAATATTCAATTTTGCTTGAATCTGCATGTGCTTTGCTATATGGCAACCCATCAGCCATAAGGTTGCGTTCGTGAAGCTCGTGCACCAGGA
>JBBAAT010000353.1:0-3073 GCA_041658145.1 Bacteroidales bacterium
CCTATTGTCATTCCATAGAGAAAAGTTCCGTCAGAAATAAGAGCGCCGCCTTCAGGATAACTACCGTTTGCAGCGCCTGCAAAATCCAATAGTTTGGAATAGCCGGTTCCATCGGGCTTTATTTTAAAAATGACTCCCATACCATTTCCGCCTTCACGTGTCATTCCATAGAGAAAAGTTCCGTCAGAAAAAAGAGAACCACCAGGATAACTTCCGTTTGCAGCGTCAGTAAAATCACAGAGCTTGGTGTATTGGGCATTTGCCGTAAGAAAGGTTGCTGTGATAAACAGCGCTAGTAAAATTAATTTTTTCATAAACTTGCTCATACCAAAAACTTCCATCATTAAACATGTATTTGTTATATCGCAAATATAAGAAAAAACCAGTCTGTAGATTTGATTATTTGTAATTTTTCAATGTTTTGATCAGTCAGAATAGCCTCAATCATTATTATTTCTTACTTTTTTATATTTAACAGGTAAATGTTAATGAAATCTTTGCTTTTAAGATAATAGCAATTCAATATTTATTTAATTTTCTTCTGTAAAAAAAAATAACATTTAATTGTTATTCGCTCTATTTTCTTGTTTTTAAAGGTGCTCATGAACCTTCATAAATATAAAGTTTTTCATCCGGTTTATGTATATTTGTGAAAATTTATGAAGGTTTGGAAACAGTAAAAATAGCATGAAATCAGACATAGATATCATAAAAGCCCCCATCAACAAGCACCTTGATGAGTTTGACAAACAGTTCAGGAATTCAATGAAAAGCTCTGTGCCATTATTGGATATTATTACCAGATACATTGTGAAAAGAAAAGGCAAAAAAATACGTCCTATGTTCGTTTTTTTCAGCGCCGAATTATACGGAGGTATCACCAATTCTACATACAGGGCTGCAACACTTATCGAATTATTGCATACAGCTACTTTAGTTCACGACGATGTAGTTGACGATTCTAATAAACGAAGAAGTTTTTTTTCCATCAATGCTTTATGGAAAAATAAAATTGCTGTTCTTGTCGGTGATTTTCTTTTGTCAAGGGGATTGCTTGTTGCTATGAATAATAACGATTACGAATTGCTCAAAATTGTATCTAATTCCGTAAAAGAGATGAGCGAAGGAGAATTACTGCAGATCGAAAAAGCACGAAATCTTGATATTGAAGAAAGTATTTATTTTGAAATTATCCGCAAAAAAACGGCTTCATTGATCGCTTCCTGCTGTGCCTGTGGTGCCTCATCTGCGGGGGCGAATAAAACCATTGTAGAAAAAATGTATAAGTTTGGTGAAACTGCCGGTATTGCATTCCAATTGAAGGACGATCTTTTTGATTACGAAAAAAACATGGAAACGGGCAAACCGCATGGTATAGATATCAAAGAACATAAAATGACATTGCCGCTTATATATATGCTCTGTACCATGAAATATTCTGACAGGAGAAGAGTTATTAATATTGTTAAAAATCATAGTGATAATCACGAAAAAGTTGCTGATGTAATTAAATTAGTGAATGAAAGCGGTGGTATTCCATACACAAAACAAAAGATGCTGGAGTACCGGCAATCAGCGATCGGTATGCTTCACGAATTTCCGGAAAACACCGCAAGGGAATCGCTTGAAAAGTTAATACAATTTATTGTTGAAAGGAAAAAATAAGGTAACTACTCAGCAGCTTAAAAGGCAATAAGAGGAAGTTAAAAAAAAATTACCACATAGACACAATAGAAACATAAGATACCACATAGTTGTATATGCAGATAAAACAGAAATATTTAGATGAACTTACATGAATTTTATGCTGAATTACCAAAAAGTTAATCTATGTGAACATAGCAAAGCGATATCACGAACACCTTTAAAAATAAAAATAATTGTGAGTAAACCTATGTAACTATGATACTATGTGGTAAAAATACATTAGTATCAAGCTGCTGAGTAGTTACAAAATAAGTAATCATTTAGGTATAGGGAAATAGGGTATAAAAGTATAGAGTATGAAAAACTACAGGAAATAATGAAAATACGGAATCACCCTATAACCCCATACCTTTATAACATATACCCAAATAGTAATAAAAATAAAATCACACAAATGACAAAAAAAATCTTATTTGTAATCGTATCACTGATCATCTGGAGTTGCTCCTTCTCACAGGTAAAAACCGAATACTGGAGCAATAAGAACCTGCCTGCCGGACAGGCAAGTAAAAAAAGTGAAGGTAATTATAAGGACAGTCTGCCTGACGGTAAGTGGACATACTGGCATTCTAACGGACAGTTAAAAGAAGAAACAAATTATAAGAATGGACTGAAGAACGGTAAAAGCATTTCATTTTTTGATAATAGCACTAAGGAATTTGAGGGTGTTTATCTTAATGATTCATTAGAAGGGTATGCTATATGGTGGCGCAAGAACGGAAACAAAGAAATGGAAGGGAAATCAATACACGAATTACAGGATAGTGTCTGGATTTTTTACCATGAAAATGCCCGCCTGAATGACGAAGTCGGGCAGGGAAAAGTTGGCAGCATGGGCAGATTTGAAAAAGGCCGGCAGGAAGGTATGTGGACCTATTGGTATGAAACCGGTGAAAAATGGAAAGAGGGCAACTTTGTAAAAAATAAAAAGGAAGGGAACTGGATCACTTGGTACGAAAACGGCTCCAAAGAACATGAAGGAGCTTTTTTAAACGGAAAAGAAACAGGCAAATGGACAAGCTGGTATAAAAATGGCAAGGAAAAAACAGTAGGAAATTTCAAAGAAGGTCTCATGGATAGTCTTTGGACCGGTTGGTACGAAAGCGGTAAGAAAAAATATGAAGTCAACTACCTGTCGAATCTAAAAGATGGGCATTCTGCATACTGGTATGAGAACGGTACTAAAATGAACCAGGGCTTTTATAAAGCAGGGGCATTAAATGGTGTGTGGACACAGTGATACGAAACCGGATTGACGCAAGAATCAGGGTATTATAAAAAAGATAAAAAAGACGGTTACTGGATATTTTATGATAGTTACGGAGTGGTATTTAAAGAACAGCAGTTTGAAAATGGGCTCCCTAAC
>JBBAAT010000354.1:0-3069 GCA_041658145.1 Bacteroidales bacterium
ATTGGATGTATGCGTTGACAAAGAAAGCTGCGAGATCAAGAAGCTGAAAAGCCCTGTCGGCGGAGATGCAGACTGTATCCTCTTCCCCAATATCGAATCTGCAAATGTATTCTTTAAAACAAATACTAAGTTATGCGGCGCTGAATTAGGCGCTGTTGTTTTTGGCGCAAAAGTACCGGCAGTGCTTACATCAAGAGGCGACAGCGAAAAAACAAAATTATATTCTATAGCTCTTGCCGCAATGCTGGCAAAGTAAACACACCACTATGGATAAATTAATATTAGTCATTTACCCGCGTCTTATATCAACAAAAATTGCAATTTATGATAACCGTAAACAAATATTTCTGACAAATATCAAGCACCCGTCAGAAATCCTTGCAAAGTTTGATAAAATTGCAGACCAATCTGGTTTCAGGAAGGAATCTATTATAGAAGAACTGAATAAAACAGGAATTGATATAAAAAAAATAAATGTGGTTGTTGGTAGAGGTGGATTGCTGAAACCTATTGCCGGTGGAGTATATAAAGTGAATGAAGCAATGATTCTTGACACCCAAAACCCGATGGGAGAACACGAATCAAATATCGGAGGTTTAATCGCTTATGAAATAGCAAAGGAATCTCACAACGACACATTTGCAATAATAGTTGATCCTGCTTGTGTTGATGAAATGGAAGACATTTCTAAAATTTCGGGGATGCCCGAAATTCCAAGGAAAAGCATGATGCATACCTTAAACCAGAGAACCATTGCGAGGAGATTTGCCCGCGAGATAGGAAAGAACTATAAAGACATAAATGTAATTGTTGCACATATTGGCAGTGGAACATCGGTTGGCGCACACAGAAAAGGGGAAATTATAGATGTTAATAATGGACTTATCGGCGATGGCCCCATGTCTGCAGAAAGAAGCGGGAGTGTGCCGGCAGGAGATCTGGTTGAATTGTGCTTCTCCGGTAAATTTTCGAAAAATGAAATCATTAATAAACTGAAAAATAACGGAGGCCTTATCGCTTACCTTGGCACAAATGATTATCATGAGATTGAGAAAAAGATTGAACAAGGTGATAAACACGCTGAATTAGTTTTCTCCGCTCTTGCATACCAGACAGCAAAGGAAATAGGGGGATTAAGCACGGTGCTTAAAGGAGAAATAGACGGTATTCTTTTAACAGGAGAACTTGCTTACAGTAATTTCCTTATTAATGCCATTACTGAAAGCATTAAACACCTTGGATTAGTGAGGGTTTATCCCGGAGAAGATGAAATGGATGCTCTCGCTATGCATGGATATATGGTACTTGACGGTGAAATAGAGGTAAAAGAATATAAGTAAACCATTAACTATGATTTATCAGGAAGAACTTAGCCACGAAAAAAATGCACGTTTAATTATTGATTTTTTTCATCGCATCATGATGCATCACGCTATATGGTTCGCCGAAGTGCAACAGCATCTTGGCAAAGAGAAAGCTCTCCATGTGTTGAATGAGGTTTGCAAAACGAGTTATGAAGTTCAGATGAAGCGACTCTCTAAAACACTTGGATTTGAAATGAAAGATGGCATCCCCTCTGCTCTGCTCAATCTTCCTAAGGAAACAATGAACGCATTGAGAGAGAATGTAGCAGCCAACTGGCTTGCCAATGATGGTATCTGGTTTCAGGCAGTCGAGTTTTCTGATGGCATGGCTGAGGCTAAACATTGTAACGATTCTTGCTGGGAAAAATTTTCACCACTTGAAGCGTGGTCCATTAAGAGAATTTTAAATCTTCCCGAACAACCCGGACTTGAAGGTTTGAAACAGGCTTTGCAATTACGCTTATATGCATTTATCAACAAACAATCGATTAGCTGCGAAACACCTAACAGTTTTATGTTCCACATGAATGACTGCAGGGTACAGGGTGCAAGAAAAAGAAAAGGGCTTGATGATTATCCGTGCAAATCAGCCGGACTAATAGAATATTCAACATTTGCAGAAGCAATAGATTCACGGATAAAAACAGAATGTATAGGTTGCCCGCCGGATAAGCATCCTGAGGAATGGTATTGTGCGTGGAAGTTCTATATTCCTTCTTAACCGGTTTTTTTGTTTGATTTTCACTTCATCTGTTTTGAAAAATTTATAAAGTTTATTTCTTCCCTTTCACGTTGTTGGTAAAATTTGCATTTATTAGTTGAACTTACATAGAAATATTTTTTCAAAATCCTGATGAATTTAAGAAAAAAGTTTTATCTTTGAAAATTATTTGCACATTTATCAAAAATACGTTTACAAAACTTAACAAATAGCGAACCTTTATTAAAAACTTAATTTTAACCTAAATCTATTGTTATGAAAAAACTGTTTACTCTTATTTTAAGCATAACCTTGATTGTGTTGTGTTTTTCTTGCAAAAAAGATAAAAAGGAAACGACGACGACTCCTCCAAGTGGAACTGTTTCTATTGATGGACAACAATCGCCCATGGGCGTTGTTGGAACCACCGTAAGCTCTTCATCTGGAGTTATAGCGGGAGTTAGTTCGTCCTCCGCTTCTGTAATAGCTTTGGATAATGGCGTGTCAACTTACACAGGAAGCGCAATTGTTACCAATCCGGCTATTATAAACTTGTTGTCTAACATCCCTGAAATCACCATCAATGGAGATACTGTTTCTACGAACAGCGCGAAATTCAGATCTACCGTGGAAGGAATTGAAAGTTGTTCAGGCCCCGGACAAGGAATATTGGTCAAATATAGTTCCGCAGTTGGCGATACCTACCCGATCAATTCAACTGGCGAGGTCAGGACAGTTGTCAGCAAATCAACCACAGATGATTATTCATATGGTTATATGTTAATAAAAGTCATGCAGGTTGAAGCAAACCCCATATATAAAAGTTTGGGTGTTACCAAAATAACCTATATAGCGAATCACAAGTTCGGGCTGGTGGGGATTAAAGTGAATTTTGATGACGGGACAACCGCTACATTTCCTGTATACACCAGCGCGCAAAATCCATAGTAGAAAATTTCTACATCTTTATCCAAATGGGCTGTAACGGTTATTTATAATAAACTG
>JBBAAT010000355.1:0-3054 GCA_041658145.1 Bacteroidales bacterium
CATACCCGTATCAACATGTTTTGCAGGAAGCGGGGTGAGCTTGCCACCCGAAAGACGGTTAAATTCTATGAATACAAGATTCCATATTTCTATAACATGCGGATCGCCTTTGTTGACAAGTGTTTTTCCGTCTGTTTTTTTTCTTTCCGGATTATCGCGTATATCAACATGGATTTCCGAACAAGGTCCGCAGGGACCGGTGTCGCCCATCTCCCAGAAGTTATCTTTTTTTGAACCGAAAAGAATTTTGTCTTCAGAAATAATATTTTTCCAATAATTATACGCTTCATCGTCCTTTGGCAAATTCTCATCTTTATCACCTCCAAATACTGTAACATACAATCTGTCCTTATCTATTTTATATATTTCTGTAAGGAGTTCCCATGCCCATTCGATGGCTTCTTTTTTAAAATACCCGCCTGCCGGACGGGCAGGGTCTCCAAACGACCAATTGCCAAGCATTTCGAACATGGTGTGGTGATAGGTGTCATTACCTACTTCTTCCAGATCGTTGTGTTTTCCAGACACACGTAAACATTTCTGTGAATTGGCCACGCGCTGATATTTTGCAGATGTGTTACCAAGGAAAATATCTTTAAACTGGTTCATGCCTGCATTGGTAAACATCAATGTAGGGTCGTTTTTGATCACCATAGGGGCGGAAGGAACAATAGTGTGATTTTTTGAGGCAAAAAAGCTTGTAAATGTTTCCCTTATATCGGCAGCATTCATACTTAGTAAATTTTGATTAACATTTTAATAGTTCGCCATTAATGATTCATAAGGTATATTAAGCCGGATATGCAGGTTCCGGATCATTGGCAATGTCAATTTTCTTTTCCTTGTAAAGAGTTCTGTTACCCTGCTTTTATAGCCTATTACTTTTGCCAGATCAGTTTTCTTTAAATTCATTTGTTCCATTCTGAATTTTATTGCTTCTATTGGGTCGGGTGCGTCAATTGGATAATTTTCTTCTTCGTATTTTTCTAAAAGTATAGTAAGAAGTTCTGCTTCATCTCCTTCTACACTATTTACCGGCGCATCAAATATTTTTTCAAGTCTTTTTAATGCACATTGATAATCGGCTTCAGTTTTAATTACTTTTATTTTCATATATTTTAAATTTTTTTAGAGTCAATTTTGTCATATTCCTTATGAGTTCCTATAAACTTTATGAATACCCAACCCCGTTCATAATTTATTTTTACTACCAATCTGTATTTATTTCCGCATATATTAAACACTACCCTGTTATCGCCGATAATACTTGCTTTTACATACTCCTTCTTTATATCATTTGGCGATTTCCATATTGCATTTTTTGCTTCGGAAAACCATGTTGTTAATTGTTGTTCCGAATCGTTATGCTTTTCCCAATATTCTTTTAATATACGTTTTGAAATTACATGCATTAAATTTTTTTTTTGCAAAGATAATAAAATTACCATAACGGTAACATTTATTTTTAAACTTTCTAAAAAACAACAATTTAAAATAATTTCTTTACTTTCGTTTCATAAATTTTTTTTAATCGAGTCGGTACTATCGGGATGACTAATGACAATACTGGCTGCCACAACAACAAACAATGCCGAAGGCATCCCTACGGGACAAACAACGAACAACAAACAAAAATATGAAAAAAAACATTTTTACAACTACGCTGATAGTGGCATTCTGCGCTGCTATTTCCGGATGTGGTTCCGGAACAAAAAAAGCTGATAATGCCAATTTAACCAACAAAGATACTTCGTCCATGCAACAGAAACTCGACCAGTTTGTTACAGTTGAGCTAAAAACTGACTTGAGCAAACTTACGAATAAGGAAAAACTTATAATTCCTATCCTGATAGAAATATCAAAACTGATGGATGATATTTTCTGGATGCAGACTTATGGTAATAAGGATTCGCTGCTTGCGGGCATCACAGATGAGAAAACAAAGAAATTTGTGGAGATCAATTACGGACCTTGGGAAAGACTGAGCGATAACAAGGAAATAATTGCCGGAGTTGGGAAAAAGCCATTGGGTGCGAACTTCTATCCAAAAGACATGACTAAAGAAGAGTTTGAAAAATTTTCCGGCAAAAATAAAACAAGTCTGTACACCTTGCTGCGCAGGGATAATGATGGTAAGCTAAAAGTGGTCTGGTATCATGAAGCGTTCAAAGAAAAAGTTGAAAAGGCTTCAGAACTTTTAAAGAAAGCTGCTGAATTAGCGGATGATGCCGGATTGAAAAAATACTTTGAGTTAAGAGCGAAAGCCCTGCTTGATGATAATTATTTCGACAGTGACATGGCTTGGATGGACATGAAAAATAATACTGTTGACTTTGTTGTTGGCCCCATCGAAAATTACGAAGACGGGCTTTTTGAATACAAGGCTGCGCAAGAAGCGGTAATCCTGATAAAAGATAAAGAATGGAGTAAAAATCTTGACAAATTCATTGCTACATTGCCCGAATTGCAAAATGCTCTTCCGGTTGATGCAAAATATAAAAATGAAAAACCAGGTTCCAATTCCGATCTTGGCGTTTATGATATTATTTATTATGCCGGTGATGCTAATTGCGGCGGAAAAACCATCGCCATCAACTTACCGAATGATGAAAAAGTACAGTTGAAAAAAGGCTCCCGAAGGCTACAGTTGAAAAATACCATGAAAGCAAAATTTGATAATATTCTGATGCCGATTGCAAAAAAACTTATTGACTCAACTCAAATGCCTTTTATTAAGTTTGAAGCCTTCTTTAATACCATTATGTTTCACGAAGTAGCGCATGGTCTCGGCATTAAGAATACTATCAACGGCAAAGGCACTGTAAGAACTGCGATGAAAGATGTTTCTTCCGCTTTTGAAGAAGCAAAAGCCGATGTGCTGGGCTTGTTCATGGTAACAAAGCTTATTGAAAAAAAGATGATAACGGATGCAACAGCCGAAAACCATTATGTAACTTTTATGGCAGGACTGATACGCTCTGTCCGTTTTGGAGCCTCCGAATCACACGGAAAAGCCAATATGATGTGCTTCAATTATTTTGAAGAACTTGGAGC
>JBBAAT010000356.1:0-3022 GCA_041658145.1 Bacteroidales bacterium
ATCAAGGTCTGCTTTGAATCCGTATTTGTTATATACAAAATCATTTCCGCACGAAATGTTACCTAATGGATCGGTAGTAATATCAAGAGAAAATTCCATCTGGTCAGGCAAGTTTTCGATCAGTTGTTTGAAATTGGAATTGTCCAGATTAGATGAAAAGACAGAAGGAATAACAGGAGTTGAAGGATTGTTTGTTTCCTGTGCCCTGTTAATATTGATGGATGAGCCAATAATAGAGCTGACAAGTGACACAGTGGTATTTGTTCTATTGTTAACAGATTTTATTTCATGGATCAAAAGGTTAGCGTCTACACCAAACCCGTTGCTAACGGACAATACAAGATGCATATCTTCGAGGCTAATGGTGCCGCTTGTGATCTTTTTGAATAAGTCGAATGTTGCAAACTGCTGTCCCGACTGAAAAATTTTATTTCCAAAATATCCTTTTGCATAATCAATAATGATATCTTCAAATCCGGAGAAGATCTGAAGACTGTCGAGATGCGTAATAAGAACCGGATTTCCATCAGGATTTACCCATGCTTTGATAACGGATGTGATAATATTGGCGCTGTTTCCATTTTGGCCGGTAAGATTAAATGTATAACCGGAAATATCCACTTTTCTGGTGAAGCTGGAAGGAGACGAAACATCGCCGGCAGGAATAAGGTCGGTTACTTCCAATGGTACTCCATTAAGCGTAGCGCATGGTATCTGGTAAGTACATAACATTTTTTCTTTGAGCGTATTTTTCGTTTTTATATTGATGTAACCTGATTTAACAATGATTTTCGTAATTTTCGCGTCTCCCAGATCGAGATGTTTGTTGTCGGTGGTATTCAGTATCATTTGACCCTGCTGCGCAGTAATATTATAAGGTATATGGAAGACCTGATGTGTTATGGTGTCGGGAATATTAATCAATGAATCCGTAGAAAAGTTATACAGCGTATTATTGTAAACAATTTTAAGGGATGTGTCGGGATTGGTCTGGAGGAGTGAATCAGCAATCAGGTTATTTATTCCAAGCGATGTGTTGATAAGTGGTGTAAGTACTGAAACATCCCAACTTGCCTTACCGCTTTCTTTGCGGCAAGCAAACAACGAAGATATAAGAAAAAATCCTAATAGTATTTTTAAAAGAAATCTCATTTTTTTCTTCATACGTTATACAAGAATGTGGTAAATATACGAAAAAATGGTTATTGCAATACTCATGCGGATTCTTTGATCATCGTAAGCAACATTTTGAATTTTGATAATGCATTTACAGCATGTGGAATATTTGCAGGCATTATAATGCTTTTACCTGCTTGCAGCTGAAAGGGGGTTCCATTTATCACGATTTCGCCTTCGCCTTCTATCACTTGTACCATTGCATCATAAGAAGCTGTATGCTCACTAAGCTTCTGTCCTTTGTCAAAAGCAAAGAGGGTGATGTTGCCGGTCTTTTTTTCAAGCACTCTTTTGCTTATTATACCATTTGCCGGATACTCTGCTAATGCAGAAAAATCAAGTATTGTAGCTTTTTCAAAAAGATTTGTTTCCATATTTCTTTAAGTTAAACAATCGTATTATTTGGACTTTGGTCCAATACATGAATTATTCAGATTAAACGGATCAATTAAGAAATATTTTCAGATCTTCATCAACAGTAGTGATTGGTGTAATTCCGAACTTTTCAATTAATATCTTTGCAACATTAGGCGAAAGAAATCCAGGTAAACTTGGTCCAAGGTGAATGTTCTTTACACCCAGATATAAAAGGGCAAGCAGAACTATCACAGCTTTTTGCTCATACCATGCAATGTTATATGCAATAGGCAGTTCATTAATGTCGTTGAATTGGAAAATCTCTTTGAGCTTCATAGCAATTACTGCGAGTGAGTATGAATCGTTGCATTGCCCTGCATCCAGCACACGCGGAATTCCGCCTATGTCGCCCAACGGAAGTTTGTTGTAACGATACTTTGCACATCCTGCTGTAAGAATTACAGTGTCTTTTGGAAGCTGTTCGGCAAATTTTGTATAATAATCACGTTCTTTCATCCTGCCGTCACAGCCTGCCATGACAAAGAATTTTCTGATTGCGCCTGATTTCACAGCTTTTACAACTTTATCTGCAAGTGCAAAAACCTGCGCATGTGCAAAGCCTCCGATAATCTCGCCTTTTTCTATTTCTTTCGGTGGCTGACATTTTTTTGCATGCTCAATGATCTCAGAAAAATCTTTTGCCCCGCCTGTTATTCTTTCAGAAATGTGTTTTATTCCATCAAATCCAACAGCTCCTGTGGTATAAACTTTATCACGATATATTGCGTTTACCGGAGGCGGAACAAGACAGTTGGTTGTGAAAAGAATAGGTCCGTTAAATGTTTCAAATTCTTCTTTTTGTTTCCACCATGCATTTCCGTAATTACCAACGAAATGCTCATATTTTTTTAATGCAGGATAATAGTGCGCTGGAAGCATTTCGCTATGTGAATACACGTCAACACCTGTTCCCTCGGTTTGTTTCAGCAGTTCTTCCATGTCTTTTAAGTCGTGTCCCGAAACAAGAATACCCGGTTTATTTCTTACTCCGATGTTTACTTTCGTAATTTCAGGATTGCCATAAGTTGAAGTATTAGCTTTGTCAAGCAACGCCATCACTTTAACTCCGTTCTCCCCGGTTTCCATTACAAGTTTTACCAGATCGTCGGCGGTGAGCGAATCGTCGGTTGTTGCAACCAATCCTCTTTGCATAAATTCCCATATACTCTTATCTTCGTAACCAAGATTGAAAGCATGTTCTGAATATGCAGCCATTCCTTTAATTCCAAATAGAACAAGATGTCTCAGCGACCGGATGTCATCATCAGAAGTGGAAAGGATACCTACCGTTTTTGCTTTTTCTTCAAATTCGGTTTCATTGTCCGAAATCCATGTTGCCGATTCATGCAGTTGCCCTTCTATTTTCCCACCTGCATCTATCAGCTCTTTCCTTATCTTTTCTCTTAATATCAACCCTTTTCTAACTCTC
>JBBAAT010000357.1:0-3019 GCA_041658145.1 Bacteroidales bacterium
GACTCTTTAATTTCCAAAAATCTGGAAGAAAGAATTGGGCGCCATTTCATAGGTGTAAGCCGGCAGATTAGGGATGTTCTTGAGTTGGCCATGACTGCCTCAAAATTTTCTGATACCAATGTTCTTATTACAGGCGAAAGCGGTACGGGAAAAGAAAATATAGCGAGAATCATTCACTTTGCCAGTACCAGGAAAGATAATCTTTTTTGGGCGGTAAACAGCAGCGCAATTACGGATTCCCTTCTCGAAAGCGAGTTCTTTGGGCATAAAAAAGGATCGTTTACCGGAGCGGTAACCGATAAAAAAGGCTTTTTTGAAATCTGTGATCAGGGGACATTGTTTCTCGACGAAATCTCTGATATGCCTATGAATCTTCAGGCAAAAATTTTACGGGCTATTGAAGAAAAACAGATTACCCCTGTGGGAGATACTAATAAAATTTCTACCGATTTTCGAATTATTTCGGCAACAAATCATGATTTAGATAAATTAGTGGAAGAAAAAAAATTCCGGCTCGACCTGATCCACCGGCTGAATACCCTGCACATTCACCTTCCACCTCTCAGGGAACGGCCCGAGGACATTGAACCGCTATTGCTTTATTTCACCACGGGTTTTGCCATGAAATTCAATAAACGCACTCCTAAAATTGATAAGGATGTCATTCAGGCATTGAAGAGATATGACTTTCCGGGGAATGTAAGGGAGTTGAAAAACATGACAGAAAGAGCAATTATCCTCAGTAATGGTAGTTTATTGGGAGTACATGATTTTCCGGTTAAGCCCAAATCAAAATCATCAAAGTTTGATAGTTCTATCAAATTAAACTTGGAAGAAAATGAAATTGAATTAATACGGTTGGCATTGCATAATTGTGAATATAATCAGAAAGCAACTGCTGAAATTCTGGGTATTACACGGTATGCATTGATCAGAAAAATGGGAAAATACAATATCGTCATCAAAAAAAATGGTGATTAATTAAAAACGCCACAGATTACACAGATTAAACTTATAAAATATTTAGCAATATCGTTACTATTCACCAATTTGAATATAGTAGGCAGGAGGCAGGAGGCAGCGGCAGGAGGCACTTGGCAGTCACGAAACTGCTTCCTGCTGCTGCCTCCTGCATGCTACCTGTGCCAACTTGTATGCAAGTTGATACACTTTCAAATCTTTATATCCTTGTTCCATATTTTATTTTTGACTGCCTCCCGCCGCTGCCTCCTGCCTACTACCTGAACAGTAACAAAATTAATTACAAAAAGAATAATTTAATCTGTGAATCTGTGGCAAATTTGATTACCCACTCTATCCTATCCGTTATCGAACCTTAAAATCGCACACCTGTGCGTTTTTTTGTTATAATTCCTTTCGAAAAAAATTCAATTTTGGGTAATTCCCTCTTTTTTTAAAAAATAATATTTTTTTTAAATCTTTACTAATCTGATATATACGAACATAATTCGTGTATGTTTTATTTTATTTTTTATTTCTGGCACGTTGTTTGACTACCCGCCGACCAACAAGAGGTAATCCGTCCCTCAATTCTAAAGTACGGTAATTATAAACAAATAATAGGAGATTAAAAAATGGCAGTAGAAAAAACCATTGGTTCATCCAGCCTCGTAGAGGTGATTGACCGTATCCTCGACAAAGGTGTCGTAGTTGATGCATGGGTAAGAGTTTCATTAGTAGGTATCGAATTACTTGCTATCGAAGCCAGAATAGTAATTGCATCTGTTGAAACTTATCTGAAGTATGCAGAAGCAATTGGTTTAACTGCAAAAGCTGCATAATTATACTGGTTCTTAGTAGGTTTGCAAAGCAAAACTGCTTAGAATCCAGTTATACTGAGCGAATGAGTTTGCAAGGATATTGAGCGAAGTCGAAATATCGTAAACTCATTCAGTCGAAGTATAAAATGCGCTTGAACAGTTAAAAAACTTTTCTTGCTAAACCATCCTTTTCTTATTCCGATAAGAAAGCATGATTTACCAAGATTTTTTTCATGACAATAAACAATTAAACAATTTAGCAATTTAGCAATTAAGAGTATAATTAAAATGAAAGCAGCGCCTCAAGGTAGCATTAATGATTTTATCGAAGATTTTATTACTTCCTATGAAACTCGTATCCAAAAGATCGAAACAATATTTAATACATCTGAAGCTGTTACCGAGTCTTCATATCTTTTATTGAAAGATTTCCGGAATTCTCTGAACGACCTCAGAAAAGAAAGAACATGTTTAAATTCGGAGTTACGTGAAAATCTGGCCAAAAATGGCTCCCTGCGTAAAAACGATTATGACAGGATGGTGGAAGATATTTTCTTTTTGTTGAATGAGAAAGAGAAAGAAGCGGAAAATCAATTTTATCAATATATTGAAGATCAAAAAGCAATGGCCCGCTTTTTAAGAAAAGGCATCCTTGATTTAAAAAATACCGAATCGAAAGAATGTAAAGAAAAAATTAAAGCATTTAAACAGGAACTGGAACATATTTTACAAATACAGAAAGAAGGAAAAGACCTTGTTGAAAAGAAATTGCTGGATTTTCAAACTATTCATAACAATATAACCAAAAGTTTCAAAATGTTACTTGAAAAGGGTGTTCAGGTATTTTATAAAGACATTAAAAATGTTAAAAAAAGCGTATTGAAAGAAAAAGAAATAGGTAATTACTCTACAGCTTAAATACAGCCACAGATTACACAGATTAAATTATGAAAGAATTCATATACAAAAAAGACGAAACATATAAAACTGTAGGAGTATGTATGGAAGTTCACCCCGTTAGATAGCTTTAAAAAAGGAAAGAGTGGTAAAATAGTGGTAATTATCTCACGGGGTAAACAGCAATTGGGTAAAGGGGTTCTTGAATACAAAAGGATAATATTATAATCTGTGTAATCTGTGGCTATTAAGGCTAATATAGTGGCTGAACAGTTACAGAAATAGTATAATTTAGAATAAAAATAAATTAATTGAATTAGGCACTTAGATAATAACACTAA
>JBBAAT010000358.1:0-3017 GCA_041658145.1 Bacteroidales bacterium
GACTCTGCAAACCAGAATTTACAGTCAATGGTTGTTGGTCAGCAATCTACAACCAACCAACAGCAGTCGCAGATTGATTCGCTGAAAAACAAAGTAAATACGCAACAGGCTATCATTGACTCGCTACGCAACAACAATCTGAACGACCGCCTCACACAGCTCGAAGCCCTGGTTACTCAATGCTGCAATGCAGGAAGCAAAAGTTTACCCGGCAATGATAATGATAACGGCAATGATAAAATGAATATTCATGAAGTTGAGCTTGCAAGCGGTAAAGCAATAGTTCTTGATCAGAATGTTCCGAATCCTTTTGCAGAAAACACAACCATCACTTACTTTATACCTGATGATGTTGCTTCTGCACAGATTATTTTCACAGATAATTCCGGCAAAATAATTAAAACTGTTGACATCAACGAAAAAGGCAAAGGGATGTTAAAAGTTTATGCACAGGATTTGAGTTCGGGTATTTATTCTTACACTTTGGTTGCCGATGGCAAAACCATTGACAGCAAGAAGATGGTTAAAGCAGGGAATTAATTATTTTTCTTAAAAATACAGGATGGTTATTTTTATTCATCCTGTATTTTTTTTTAAGAAACACAGGGTAGAAAATTGGTTTATCCTATAAATTTCACAGAATGCTACTGAAAGAAATACGATCGCTTATTGCGAAAGATTTTCGTTACGAAATGAGGCGGCGGTATGCTATTAACGGAATATTACTGTATGTGGTTTCTATCGTATTTGTATCGTATCTTTCTTTTCTTCATGTAAACCGCATTGATAGCGAAACATGGAATGCCTTGTTTTGGGTGATACTCATGTTTGCGTGCATGCATGCAGTTTCCAGAACCTTTGTGCAGGAAAATATGAACAGGCAGTATTATTATTTTACCCTTGCAAGTCCGCAATCTGTTATACTTTCAAAAATTATTTACAACGGATTATTGATGTTTGCACTTTCCTTGTTGTGTTATATTGTGTATATACTGTTTCTTGGGAATAAAGCGCAAAATGAATTGATGTTTATCTTGTGTGTTATGATGGGGAGTATTGGCATTTCTTCTGTATTAACAATGGTTTCAGCTATCTCATCCAGAACGGATAATAATTTTACGCTGATGGCAATACTTGGATTTCCTTTGCTGCTGCCACTTTTATTGATACTGATGAAGCTTTCCGAGTGTGCAATCACGGGAACCGGATGGTTGACGGCGCTAACTTATTTTCTCCTGATATTTCTCCTCGATGCGATTGTCCTGGTTTTAGCGCTCATTTTATTTCCATACCTTTGGCGTGACTGATGAAAAAAAATTACTGGAAAATAGCAGCTGTTATCCTGCTGGCATATACCATCATTGCCGGTTTTTTTGGTGATGTGCCCGATATTAACGGGATTCATCAAACAATCCGCAATCTGTATTTTCATGTATGTATGTGGTTTGTGATGATCATAATGTTTTGTGTTTCCGTAGTATTCAGTATTAAATACCTGGCTGATTTTGAACGAAAAAATGATATCATTGCTGTAGAAGCTGCAAACACTGGAATCCTGTTCGGAATTCTTGGGATTGTAACAGGAATGTTGTGGGCAAAGTTTAGCTGGGGACAGTGGTGGGTGAACGATTCTAAACTTAAAGGCGCTGCCATTGGCTTACTTACTTACCTTGCATACATCGTGCTGAGAAACTCGCTTGACGATACCGGTAAAAGAGCACGGATATCTGCTATTTACAACATTTTTGCTTTTGTGATTTTTATTTTATTCATCTTCATTTTACCAAAATTATCAAGTGGGTCTATCCATCCCGGTGATGGTAGCGATAGCCCTTTGCCTATACTGACAATTGGCAGCAACATGAGAATTGTGTTTTATCCGGCAATATTAGGTTGGACGCTGCTTGCCTGTTGGATCATGCAATTACGAATAAGATACCGAAAATTAAAATTGTAAAATTGTAGAAATGGAAATTAAAGATATTGATATCGTTGTTATAGTTCTGCTGGTAATCTTTGCCGGAATAGTCTTTTATCTTTTTTCACTCGACAGGAGGATATCTAAGATTGAGAAAAATCTTAAATTGAAAGAAAAAAAAGATAAATGAAAAAAACACATATCGTCATATTAATTGTGATGGTTGTTGCAATAGCTGTGGTGATAGGCACAATTCACGATTCGGGCGCTTATGCTGATTTTGACAAAGCAAAAAAGAATCCGGGCGAAACATTTCAGATCATAGGGCAATTAAATAAGAAACGTGAAATCAAATATGATTCTACTCTTCAGAATCAGTCATTATCGTTTTACCTTATTGATGATAAAGGAGTAGAATGCCGGGTGCTTTATTATGGAAGCAAACCCAATGATTTCGTTAAACTTCAACAGCTTGTTGTAACAGGAAAGATGGAAGGATGTGTTTTTATAGCCGGCGAAATGCTGCTGAAATGCCCTTCAAAATATACAAAAGAAGGTGAGTTTAGTAACTGATGTTACGCAAACATAATAATAAATGCTTCGCCGTGGCGAACTAAATTAATGGTCAGGCTGAGCCGATTCTCCTGAAGCGATAGAGAAAGGAGAAGCGTGTCGAAGTCGACCAATACATAATCACTCTTCGACACGGACGCTAACCCACAAATCTATGCTATGTCCGGCTCTGAGTGACACTAACAAAAAAATATATAATACGTAACATCAGTTAGTAAGTCTTTTTCCCGGAAATAAATACGTTTATTTATACAGAATCTTAACAGATTTGCCTGTCTTGCCGACGAGGCAGGCAAAGCAATATGTGTTTAGATTCTGTTATGCCGATAGGAAATTTTGCAAATCATTTCCGTATCGGTATAAAATCATAACATATTCCCATAGACATGGAAATTGAATATGGGACATATTTTGAAGTATAGTTTTTATTAATAGGTTTGAGGGCATATTTAAAATTCGGCTCAATATTCATGGATATATTATTATAGATAGCATATTTTAAACCAATACCCAATATGCTATTATA
>JBBAAT010000359.1:0-3015 GCA_041658145.1 Bacteroidales bacterium
TTTCCATGTACGACCGTGCGGTTTTGCATAAAAACGACCGTCTTTCCAAACAAGATAATGGGCAAATTCATGAAGAAGGGTGATCAGAAACGAGTATGGATTAAGATTATTGTTGATTGTGATCGACGGCATTTTCTTTTTCCGGACAGAAGCATTGAAATCGCCATACTTTGTAGTTCTGCTTCTTACAATCCGTAACTCCAGCTCATGCGGATCAAGCAGTCGGGAAACAATCGCAGATGCTTCCGATGGAATATATTTTTCAAGAATTTGTGTGTTTATATCCATTCCGGTTTGCGTGGTAGGTTCTTACAGAATTTGCCTTGTTAAAAGTCGGGCAGTCGCATTTTTTCTTTGACTTGAAAATGAAGCATCCTGAAAAAATAAAACTAAAAATCAGAACAATTAATAAAATAATATGTTTTTTGTGTTGAAACATAGTAAATTTGTCTTTTATTTACTAAAGTAAAACAGATTTGCAAAAAAATATCATGGTCTATGTTTGATGGTAATTAGCTGTTGGTTTGGTAAAAAAGTCTATGGTTATTGGGGAAAGACCATATCCCATTAACTAAAAACCAAACCAACTGCCATGACCAAAAACTACAAACCTGATTTCTTAAAGTATAATAGAACTTCAAAATTAATAAAATTGTTGTTAAGTAACCTGTCTATGCGCATTTTTTATGACATAGGGAGATACGCCTCTCTGATGAAGCGGGTTTTTGCAAAGCCTGAAAAATGGGTCATTTTCAGAAAACAAGTCTTTGTTGAAATGGACAATCTTTGCCTTGGTTCACTTGGAATTATAGCTATTATTTCTGTTTTTATGGGAGCTGTTATTGTTATACAGACTGCGTATAATATTGAGGGTCCATTGATTCCTTTATACACGGTGGGTTTTACTGCCAGGCAGTCGCTCGTTTTAGAGTTTTGTCCAACCATGGTCAGTTTGATCCTGGCGGGAAAGGTTGGATCCAGAATATCCTCTGAAATAGGCACTATGCGTGTTACAGAGCAAATTGACGCTCTTGAAATCATGGGTGTAAATTCCGCTAATTATTTAATATTACCAAAGGTCACTGCCTGTGTACTTATTAATCCCTTCCTTATAGTATTGAGTATATTTTTAGGGTTAATTGGAGGATGGTTTATTGCGGTATTTACTGGTGTTGTGACCACTTATAATTATCTCCTGGGAATACAATCGTTCTTCGTTCCATTTGAAATTTTTTATGCCTTAATAAAAACATCAGTTTTTGCATATATTATCACTTCGGTTTCGGGTTACCATGGATACTATACTCGTGGAGGAGCTTTGGAAGTTGGCCAATCAAGTACAAAAGCGGTTGTTTTCAGCAGTATCCTGATAATACTGGCGAATTTGGTGTTAACTCAATTATTGTTGGGATGATTGAAGCAAAAAACATATCGAAATCTTTCGGTAATCACCGTGTTCTGGAAAATGTTTCGGTTCGGTTTGAAAAGGGTAAAACAAACCTGGTTATCGGAGAGAGTGGATCCGGAAAAACTGTGTTGATGAAATGCCTTGTTGGCTTGCTTGAAGTTGACAAAGGCATGGTGCTTTATGATGACCGCAATTTTTCGGAAATGTTGTTAAATGAAAGAAAAACCATTAGGCAGGAAATTGGTATGCTTTTCCAGGGCGGCGCACTTTTCGATTCTCTTACAGTGGAAGAAAATGTAATGTTTCCTTTGAATATGTTTACAACGATGTTACTTGAAGAAAAAAAAGACAGGGTGAACTTTTGTTTAAAAAGAGTGAATATTTTAAATGCAAATAATCTTGTCCCTTCAGAATTAAGTGGTGGTATGAAAAAAAGAGTGGCCATTGCCCGTGCCATTGCAATGAATCCTCAATATCTTTTTTGCGATGAGCCTAATTCAGGCATTGACCCCAAAACCTCAATATTGATTGATAATCTTATCAGCGAAATTACACAGGAATATCAGATTACCACGGTAATCAATACTCACGATATGAATTCTGTAATTGAAATAGGAGATAGAATAGCCTTTATTTACAATGGACAGTTGTGGTGGAAAGGCAACAACCAGGAAATATTGAACACTGATAACAAAGAAATCAACGATTTTGTTTATGCAACAGAATTGATGAGGAAGTTAAAGAAATAAATTAACTAGTATTAAAACAATGTAGTTTTGCAACGGTAATCAGTAAAAAAGGGTATTCGGTATTCGGTAAAAAAAGTATTCGGTACGTTACTGAATACTGATTACTGAATACCGATTACCAAAACAGATTGTTGCAGAATTGATTTGTTGCTACAGTAGGTCTTGGTTCTTGAAACTTGGGACTTGGGACTTGGGGCTTGAGACTTGGGGCTTTTAAATAATGAGATTATTCGAGCGTGAACCTGATAGGTAAATTGAATTGTACGCGAACAGGAATACCATTTTGCTTCCCCACTTTCCATCTGGGCATATTTTTAACAACTCTAAGCGCTTCTTCATCGCAGCCCCCGCCAATACCTTTTAGTAAAACAACATTTGTGATACTCCCATCTCTTTCAACAACAAAGGTAACAATAACAGTCCCCGTTATCCCTGTTTCTTTTGCAACCTGCGGATATTTGATATTATCTCCAAGCCATTTATACATAGCTTCTTCTCCGCCATCAAACGCGGGCATCAATTCAACAATTGTAAGAACCGGAGCTTGCTGTTCTATAACCTGGTTCTGATTTTCATCCACTACGATTTCCTCTTCTGTTATGGGTGTAATGTTAGTCGATTGCTGGTTGAGATCATCCTGATTCAGCATTGCTGTTTCTTCCGTGGTGTCGGTTGTAACTACAGGGGCGGTAAATTTTACTTTTTGCTCTATTTCGGCAGGTGGTGGTGGTGGTGGTGGTGGTGGTGCATCCTCGTCTTTTGGAACATCCATATTTGCAAATTCTGCCCCTACATTTTTATCTACATTAACTGAACGAGCCTGTTTAAAAATTAAAAATGGGATGATAGTAGCAAGTA
>JBBAAT010000360.1:0-3014 GCA_041658145.1 Bacteroidales bacterium
TCAATCGCTTGACAATTGGCGTACATACCTTGCCACAAGCATAAGCTGGAACAATAAAGAATTAGACGAGGACGAACTTAATTTTGTGGTTCAGCAAACAATTGACCGTATCATATTTTTGCGTATTGCAGAAGCCAGAGGTGTTGAGTTATTCAGCAATTTACAAAATGCAATAAAAACAGGCGACTATTATAAAAACCTTTTCAGCATTTTCAGAGAAGCTGACGACAAATACAATTCGGGGCTTTTTGATTTTAAAAAAGACAGCATCAGCAAAAACCTGAAAATTGACAATAAAGTCATTAAAAATATTATCAACGATTTGTATCATCCGAGCCCTTATGCCTTTGATGTAATGCCTGTTGAAATTTTAGGAACAGCTTACGAGCAATTTCTTGGTAAAGTAATTCGCATTACGCCTGCGCATCATGCAAAGATTGAGGAAAAACCCGAAGTCCGCAAAGCCGGAGGCGTTTATTACACACCGCAATATATTGTTGATTATATTGTAAAAAACACGGTTGGTAAGTTAGTGGATGGAAAAACGCCTAAGCAGGTTTCGGATATTAAAATAGTTGACCCTGCTTGCGGCAGCGGAAGTTTTTTATTAGGCGCTTACCAGTATTTGCTTGACTTCCATAAAAATTATTACTCCAATAACGGCAAGCCATCCAAAGGCAGAAAAACCGATTTGTTAACGCCAGATGGAAACTTAGCAACCGCCGAAAAAAAACGCATTTTATTAAACAACATTTACGGAGTTGATATTGATGTAAATGCTGTGGAAGTAACCAAGCTGAGTTTGCTGCTCAAATGTATGGAAGGCGAAACCAATGCGAGCATAGCCAATCAATTTACTATGTTTCACGAAAGAGTGTTGCCATCGCTTGAAAATAATATTAAATGCGGGAATAGCTTGATAAGCACAGATTATCTTAAAGATAATTTATTTGAAGTTGACAAAAAAATTAAACCTTTCGATTGGAAAAAGGCATTTCCAGAAGTGTTCAACAGGAAAATAGCAAAGAAAGAAGATGATTTAAAAGCTATTGCAGGTAAAGCAAAAGAACATGCGCAAAAAGCGATGGAATACGCTTCGGAATTAGAGGATAAATTATCTGCTCTTGGCGAACCTGATAGTAATTATAATACTGGGGGCTTTGATGTGGTAATTGGAAATCCGCCTTACGTTATGGCAGAAATAGATGAGTCTCAAAAACACTACTTGACAAAAAAATATTTATTGCAGGAAGGGAAGCCCGATTTATATCGTTTCTTCGTTGAACAATCGCATAATATTTTAAAAGATGAAGGAAGATTTTGTTTTATTATCCCTAATTCGATTTTAACTATTCCCTCTTGCGGAAAATTGAGAAAATACCTTTTATCAGAGGGAGGCATAATTGAAATTGTTAATTTCTGGGGACAGGTTTTTGACGGAGTTTCAATTAATAACATTATTCTGACAACACAGAAAAACTCTAAATCATTTAACATTCGTTTAATTAATGATAGAAGTTCAAAACCTGATGCTTTATCTTTAAAAAATGCTTCAACAAACGCCATTGAAGTTTCCAAAAATGAAATAATAATGGATGAAGATTTTATAATTCAAATGGGTAATTCTAAAAATATATCAAGTATTATTAAGAAAATTGAAATAAACAAAAAAAAGTTATTTGAAGTTTCCAATTATACTCTGGGAATGCAAGTATATCATAATTCAATTCATAAGAAATCAGATATTGAAAAAAGAATTTATCATTCGTTAATAAAAGAAAATAAAACATATTTCCCGGAAACAGGTGGAGCAAATATTTCTCGTTATTTATTTAAAGATGTTGCTAAAGAATATGTTTCCTTTGGGGATTGGTGCTACAATAAACCTGATTGGGCTTTCTGCTCTGGGGAAAGAATACTGATAAGAGAAATTCCCAGTAAGACAACTCTTAATTGCTGTATAACGGTAACTGAACATATTCCTAACAAAGCCGTTATTATTGTTAAAAGCAATGTTATTTCTAATAAATTTCTTTTGGGTATATTAAATTCTAAATTAATTGGTTTTTATGTTTTTAATTCAACAGAAAAAGGAAATCAAAGGCTGTTCCCAAGAGTATCATTAACTACAATAAAGAATTTGCCTGTTCCTGTAATTAATTACGATAATAAAAAACTTCACGATGAAATTGTAAAACTCGTTGACCTTCTTCTCAAACTCAATGAAGAAAAGCAAACAGCAAAACTACAAAGCAATATTGAGCAAATACAAACCCGTATTAATTATTGCGAGGATGAGATAAATAAAAAGGTTTATGAATTATATGGGATTGGAGGGGATGAAATTGAAATTGTGGAGGGGAAATAATGGAAGAACAAAAAGAAATGATAAAACAATTTCGACAACAGCAAGAAAAATATACTTATTACATTATTGCTTTGTGTATTGCTGCAATAGGTTTTTCTATTCATAAAACAACCAGCTTACCATTAAAATTGGGACAAATCCCACTTGGTATTGCAATTTTAACTTGGGGAGTAAGTATTTATTGTGGATTGAAGAATATCCACTATGTACTTAGTACACTTTATGCCAACATTGCCTACCTTGAAATTGCTCAGGGAAAAGATCCTGATATAGGCACTCACCCACAAAAAATCAAAGCAGCCACAGAAGGTATAAAACGAGCAATGGAATCAAATAGTGAAAAGGCTAGTAGCTTATCAACTTGGCAATACCGTTTATTTATTATCGGTTTTATTGCATTTCTTGTTTGGCATATACTGGAAATGTATAAGATTACAATTTCGTGAAGCAAATAATAAAAATTGTGGAGGGGAAATGTAATTCAAACTCTCTGTCCCGTAGGGACAAAATATTTATAAAAACAGAGAAAGTCCGATAGTCAAAGTCCCGTAGGGACGAAATATTAATAACCAACAAAAAATAACAAATTATGGCTAACACATTCACCCAAATGTATATTCAATTTGTATTTGCAGTTCAAAACAGA
>JBBAAT010000361.1:0-2998 GCA_041658145.1 Bacteroidales bacterium
TGTCGTTAATGAAATATCCATTTGTTGCATTGGACGTGTTTATATTACCGTTTACATCTAACATCATTCCTGCTAATGGAGTTGTTGTCCCGATGCCGATTTGGATATCTGAAAATGGCAACCCAGTGATAATATCGCGACCGAAAGCAATGGCAGGATTGGTGGAAGTGATTTCGTCATTTCCGGAGATGGGGGTTGTACCACCAAGAATAAGGGAGTTGTTTCCCACCTTTATTTTCCTGACTCTAATGCTGTCTGCTGTAATGCTGCCTTGCACTTTCAAGTTTTTAGTGATAAGCACTTCTCGGTTTGTGGTAACAGTATCACCATCTATAGCATACCAGAGGCCATTGCTATTATTTTGACTATTGCCTTGAGCAAAAAGTCCGCTGCTTGCTGTCAATACTATGATTGCAGCAATTAGCATTTTTCTTGTTTTTGTTTTTTTGATTTTCATTTTTGGTTGATTTTAATTTTTAAACAATAGAGAATTTTATTTGATTAAGAGAACTTTTTTGTTAATTATTTGATGGTTTGTTTGTATTAGAAGAAAATATATCCCATTGGGCAATTTACTTATATCAACATCGGTATCGTTCAACGAATGTTCATCAAATAACAGTTTATTACCAATGGAATTATACAATGAATATTGATATGCTTGTTGAAAATTAGCAGTAATAAATATTTTTTCTTTTACAGGATTAGGATATATATTAAAAATGTTTTCGTAATATTCTTCTGACACACTAATAGAACATGAGTGATTGTATGGATTACATGTTAAAGAATCATTTGAAACACAGATATCATCCACATAATAATATGACCATTTGCTGTTGCTATTAAAACATAATGTATTCACATTACTTGTGTCAAAAAAATTTCCAATCAAAATATATTGATACGCTGAATCTGCAACGAAAGAACCGGTAATAACTGTCCAATTTGTCGTATCAGTAATTATTTGATTGGAATATATATGTGCAAAATTATTAATCACCGGTGGTGGAATTATTATTGTGTCTCCATAAAAAATATTTGTAAATAAAGCTCCTATTTTGTCTATGCCACAATTGATTGAAAATGCATCGTATGCTAAACTTACTTTGAAAGAAACAAAATACTTTTGTCCAACTGTTAACGGAGTTAATAGTTGCGTTCCTAAGAATTCTACCGATCCGGGTGTAAATTGAATATATGCGTTAAACCCGGCATAAGCATTACAGTCCGCCACATCAGGCATTTGAAATCCCATAATATTTTTAGGAACGGAAACATCAGAATTAGAGGAACAACTATTAAAATAATCAACAGTGTTTATATTAATATTCCAGTCATTTGCTTTATATAATTGTGTAAGTAAATCAGGACACGTATCATACCGCTCAAGACTCGGATTTGGTACAAGATTGATTTGCGCCTGCAATCCGCTTGAGGCGGACAAAAAAATGGAGAGAATGAGTATGGTTTTTTTCATGGCACAAATTTACGAAATATTATTTAAACCAAAAATATTTTTAAACGTATTTCCTTGTGCAAATAGTTCGCTGCTTACTGACAATACTATGATTGCAATAAGAAGCATTTTTACGAGTTTTGTGTTTGTGTTTTTCATTTTTATTTGTTTTGAATTGTTAAATTTATTGAGAGGTTTCTATTTAATTAAAATAATTTTTTTATTGAACACTTGACCGCTTTGCATCAATTGAATTAAATAAACTCCAACGGGATAAGATGACAAGTCAATCTCAAGGTTCTTTTGGATAAAGTTCTTTTCAAAAATCAATTGTCCAAATAAGTTATAGATTTTAATGTTCGCACTCTGTAATTGAGGTTGTTCAATAAATATATTACCCTTGGTTGGGTTAGGATAAATAATTATGCTTTCTTTTGTAAGATTTGTTTCATAAATATATTCTCCGCTATCACATACATTCGGTCCATCAGGAATAACGCAAGTTAAGGAATCTATGGAAACGCAGATGTCATCTATGAAGTAATAACTCTGACACCAAGTGCCGAAAATATAACTTGTATCAGTATGACTATTATCAAAAAAATTTCCGATAAGTATATACTGATAAGAAGAGTCGGCAATATATGTTCCTGTAATAGTAGTCCAGCCAGATGTATCTGATATAATCGTATTAGAAAAAAAATGGGCAGAATTATTCATAATAGGAGTAGTAGGATAGAATGAAGTATCTCCGTAATTAACATTTATAAATTTTACTCCAACTTTGTTAATTGCACACGTTGAAATATCACTGCCCAGATTTAACTTAAGACTTATAAAATATTTTTGCCCGATAGTTAATGGTTGAGAAAGCGCTCTGCCAAAATATTCTCTGTATTGCGGATGTGGTTGCAATTCTCTATATGCTATAAAGCCGCAAAAAGCATTTCCATTTGCTGGGCATTGATATCCGACACCAGTATTAGGCACTGATACCATTGAATTGTAAATAGCACAACTGTTGTAGTAATCGGAAGTATTTATGTTTATACACCAACCTGTAGTTTTAAGTATCTGACTAGTCCCATTCGGGCAGGTATCATATTCTTCAAATGACGGGTTTGGAACTAAATTAATTTGCGAAAAAGCCCCGCCAATATTTAGGGATATGATAATAGAGATGAGTAAAGTTTTTTTCATAAGTGGTTTTTAATGTCGTGTAAAAGTAATAAGATAAAAGTAAATTATACAATATTATTTCCTGCGCCCGCACCTATGAAAGCGCTTGACACTCCGTTGGCGGTATTGCCTGCTCCTGTGGTGTTATAAGCAAGCGCTCGCATTCCGTTGGCTGTATTGCTGTATCCGTTGGTGTTGTTATAAAGCGCCCTCACTCCGTTGGCGATATTATAGTTTCCTGTGTTGTTTTTAAAAAGCGACTGCATTCCGATGGCTACATTGCCTCCCCCCGACGCGCTTGCAGCACCCTGATATGCCTGAAAACCGACAGCGGTATTGCTCCATCCTACGGTGTTGTTA
>JBBAAT010000362.1:0-2988 GCA_041658145.1 Bacteroidales bacterium
GTCAAAGATGGTCTATGAAAGGG
The DNA here is from genome assembly GCA_041658145.1 of Bacteroidales bacterium. Lineage (GTDB taxonomy): Bacteria > Bacteroidota > Bacteroidia > Bacteroidales > CG2-30-32-10 > JBBAAT01. Next base: position 24 of record JBBAAT010000362.1, read on the forward strand.
GCACAGCAAATAGTTAATCTAAGGGCTTATAAAAAAAGTAATCGTTGGGCGGATGTGGTTGATATTATAAAATTGGCAGCATAATGCAATTTGTCATACACCCAAAGTATGTTTAGCCAGCCAAAATATCGGGCATAACCGTACATTTATCACTAAAAATGTTCGGGTATAAAAAAGTTATGCCTCATACTATGGAATTCACAATAACATTAAAATATAAATATCATAAAAAAAAATATTTTACTATTATTTGCTTCAATAATCATTTTTGAAGCTTGGGCGCAGTCCAATAACAGGCTTGGAATAAACTTTCCAATGAGAAATCCTGAAACGGCAAATATTCCCACATATATGAATTTGGTGAATGAAAGCGGAGCACAAATTGCGCGTCAGTTAACATTTGGAGATGTTATTTGGAAAATGGTAGAACCAACTGACAGTTCATGGAATTTTGTTTACTCGGACTCTGTATTTATGGATTACCCAAGTTTAGATTATATAGGCAACCTCTATTGTATTTCCATGAAAGATACATTAGGATATCAGGTACCATGGAAAGCATGCACAGACGTCGGAAATCCTGCCTGCAGGTGGATAGCGGCTCGTGACAGTGATGATACAAAACAATATCTTGATACTGTTATTAAACGATATGGAAATATCATTAAATATTGGGAGATAGGAAACGAAGTTGAAAACCATACTTTCCCCGCAAGTTTCCCTCCTGCACAGTTTGTCCAATTTTTTAAATATAATTATCAATGGATTAAATCATCGGATGCAAATGCAAAGATCGTCATTCCCTCTTTTGTCGGCACTTACGGGGTCCCCATGCAAAGTAAATATGATTGGTTGCGAATTTTTTTTGATTTAGGTGGAGGTAGTTATATTGATATTATTGCTTATCACGATTACAATTCGTGGTGGACACTTCCATTGCATATTGATTCCATTACATCGATACGCAATAGTTTTTGGTTTCAGGCAAAACCTATTTGGCTGACCGAAAGCTCTGTTTCATCCAATACAACTTCAATAACTCCAACCTATGCTTCAATAGATGAACAAGCAGCTGATATTTGGCGTCGTAGTTGTTTGGCATGGAGCAAAGGTGTTGAATTGTACATTTGGCATTCTTTGTGGAGCAGTGCGCCTCCTTCGGAGTGGCAGGAATTTGGAATAGTAGATAATAATGGTAAAAAGAAAAAATCATTTCATTCTTATAAATTGCTTTCAGAAAGGATAATTGATTTTACGTCGGTGAATCTTGTCAGCAGTGGAATTATCAGTGATGATAATGAAAATGGTGGTAATGGCGTATGGGTTATCAAATTTATTGTAACCGGTGGGAACAAATACGTAATGTGGAGTCCGGACAATCAAACTTACTCTATTACTCCAACCCAAAATAGCAAATTTAAAATTTACAACGTAGTACCATCTTCTTTATCTCCCAATGGAGAAATTGCAAACTTTCTGATAGATTCTGTCTTTGTAAATGCCGGTAATTCACATATTTTCAATTTGACCTCACTTCCAATTCTTGTTGAAGAAGACATGTTAAGCAATATCTGTCAACAAACGTTAAACACTATTTTTGAGATATCCCCTAATCCCGCTAATGATTATATTGAAATTAAAAACAATAGTTCAGAATCTATAAAAATCAATATTCTCGATATATCAGGAAAAATCATTTATTCCGACATTATTCAAGCAAAAGAAATTAAAAATATTTCTTCCAAGGAATGGTTCGATGGATTGTATTTATATGAAATAAATAATAAAACATATTCAGGGAAAATAATTTTACAACATTAATAAGTACGAAGCATAACATCGTATTAGTGCAATTGCCGATGTAGAGGGGCTTTCAGCGATTCTTAAAATTGAGTAGGTAATGAGGAATCGCCCCCCCCAACCCTCTAATACCATAAAACGTAACAGGCGCCACCGTGCGTGAACCTCTTGGTTATTTCGCATTTATTCCCGGGTCTTAAGAAGTAAAACGAAATGGACAAAAAAACAAATATGAACAGCATAATTAAAATAATTCGCAACGAACTGAAACAAAACAGTGGGGAAAAGACCAAAGAAACCGGACAGAAATTTTTTAAAGAAAAAATCAAGTTGTATGGTGTAAAAAGCGCCATTGTAAGTAAAATCGGAAAAGAATACTTTAAAACAATTAAAGACAAAAATAAAACGGAAATTTTTGATTTATGTGAAGAACTCTGGCAATCAGGATATATGGAAGAATCATTTATTGCCTGCAATTGGTCTTATTCTATCCGTAAAAATTATGAACCAAAGGATTTTAAAGTATTCGAAAAATGGGTAAATAATTATGTGAGTAATTGGGCATCGTGTGATACCTTCTGTAATCATACCGTTGGCGCTTTCGTGGAAATGTATCCCGAATTTTTACCGGATTTAAAAAAATGGGCTAGATCAAAAAACCGCTGGATGCGTCGTGCCTCTGCGGTATCTCTTATTATACCAGCCAAACAGGGTAAATTTTTAAAAGATATTTTTGAGATTGCAGATACTCTGCTTTTAGATCAGGATGATTTGGTGCAAAAGGGCTATGGATGGATGCTCAAAGCAAGCAGCCAGACACACCAAAAAGAAATATTTGATTATATAATAAAAAAGAAAACAGTAATGCCACGGACGGCATTAAGGTATGCGATTGAAAAAATGCCAAAAGAACTAAAGATAAAAGCGATGAAAAAATAGCACGATTGTTTTATAACTGATGTTACGCATATAATTATAAAAATGATTATGATAACCAAATATTATATTCATAAATTTCGTTTTACTTTTCTTTGCCTTGACGCAAAGAAAAAATAACAAAAGAAAAGTCAAGACTTACAGATATTTTCTGTAAAAACTACGATTTGATTTTATCCCCGAAAAAAACTCCTCATCCCGATGAAAAATCGTGATTCGTCAAACAACT
>JBBAAT010000363.1:0-2985 GCA_041658145.1 Bacteroidales bacterium
AGGTGCCGACCTTCAGGTTGCCGAGGACCTGCAGATTGTTTTGGATGGTAGAGGTACCGCTGCCGCCGATATACATCAAGCCGTTGACCGAGAGCGCCTGCGAGGGGCTGGTGGTGCCGATGCCGACGTTGCCGGAAGATTCGCTAATTCTCATTGCCTCTGAAGTCGCTCCATTGTAATAAAAGGCGAGATCATTAGAATTTGCTGGCCTGACAATGCCTGTCTTTATTGTTCCTGCTGAAGCAAAAAGTATTGCTGCGGGAGAACTAGCTGCGTCGTCAATTTTTAATTCTGGGCCTTTGCCGTAAATATGAAGTCCGGCGGTCGGCGAGCTGGTGCCGATACCGACATTGCCGGCTGTGCTGATAAACAAAGCCGAGGTGGCGGTCAGGTTGGAGCTTGAAGCGGAGTAATACGGGATTTGGCCGGTGGTGCCGTAGCCGATGGTGGAGGTAGAGATGTTGGCCCAGGCGCCGCCGGAGTTTTTATATTGGAGCGTGCCGCCGCTATCATAGAAGCCGTAGCCGCCGGTGCCGGTCGCTGTGCCGAAGTTGAGGTAACGACTAGTACCCTCCAAGAACAGGTCACCATAAACGGTGAGCTTTGATGAAGGCGAGGTTGTGCCGATGCCGACGAGACCGGAAGAATTAACATACAATCTTGATAAATAATTAGTAGATAAACTCAAATAATTACCAGTTCCTCCGCCTTGAATACTAGCTCCACCTTGGCTCCAATAAATTGCGGATCCATCAATCGATCCCAAGTTTATACTGCCATTAACATTCAATTTATAAGCTCCCGGGTCCGAGGTCCCTATTCCAACATTCCCATTCTTCAAAATCGTCAGCAAGGTGCTTGAGCCGATGGTGGTTGAGGTGCCGATCTTCAGGGCGCCGTCGGCGTTGTCTAGGGCGAGGTAGAACGGCGTGGAGGAGCCGGCGAAGACCATACCGACGTTTTCGCTTAGATTGTTGCCGATGGTCATAATGGAACCGCCGGTGTAGCCGGTTGGACTGATGGTGAACTCGCCATTACTGGCCACGGTGAAGTCAACGTATTTAGTCGCGTCATAAGCCAGGCGCAGTTGTGAGCCGGTGGTGGAGACTACGGTCAGTTTGGCTCCTGGCGTAGTGGTACCGATGCCGACAAAGCCGCTCGGGGCGATAAATAAGGAGGAGGTGCCGGAAACCACGTCGCCGCCTGTGCCATAGTAGGCGATTTGGCCGGCAGTGCCAACACTGACCGCGCCGGTGGAGGTGGAGAAGTTGGTCCAGTTGCCGCTTGCGTTCTTCCATTGCATGGTGCCGTTGTTATCAAAGAAGCCGTAGCCTGCTGTCCCCGTTGCCGTGCCGAAGTTCAGATAGCGGTTGGCGCCGGAAAGGATTGCGCTGCCGTAGACATCTAATAAAGCCAATGGCGAGGTGGTACCGATGCCGATGAAACCAGAAGAATTAATGCGCATTCTTTCTGTACTAGCGGTAGAAAATCCCAAATTACTAATGGCCGGTGAATAAAGTCCGCTGTTATTATCATTTCCAAACTGGTAGCCAGGATCACCAACCAGACCACTGGCTGCTTGAAATCGAGACGTATTAGTAATTACATCCGAATTACCAACTCGATAACCAGAAGAACTATTTATATTTCCAACTACATCCAATCTAGTTACTGGATTCGTCGTGCCAATTCCAATATTCCCATTCGCCGCGATAAACAACGCTGAAGTCGCCGTCAGGTTGGTGCCGGTGGCGGAGTAGTATGGGATATAGCCGGTATTGCCGGAGCCGATGGCGGTTCCGCTCATCAGACCGAGAGAGGAGGTGGCGACCAGGTTATAACCGCTGGAATTGTTACCCAGCAACAACTGGCCGTAGCTTGGGGTAGTAGAAGTCCCAGTGCCGCCGTAGGCGACGCCAACCGGGCTTCCCTGCCAGGTGCCGCCGGTGACCACGCCGAGGCTGTTAACCAGAAACTGTTGCGAACTGGTCGCGCCGACGGTGAGCAAGGCGGAGGGCGAGGTGGTGCCGATGCCGACGCCCGCTCCGCCATAAGGAATTAAAGTAATATGTCTGCCCGTGCCTGAATTGGCAGTACTTATGTCAATATTTCCAGTTCCTGTCCCACCCGATTGAAATATTATGCCTGCTCCGCTACTGATACTTTTTGGCCCCCAGCCGCCTTCAAATAAAAGGTCGGTGTTTGTAACCCATTGTCCGTCATCGCGGAAATAGGTATATTTTGCATTGTTATTGTTTGCAAATCTGAAAGTATAATCATTGGTCCCGGTTGTTTCCCCCTGAACCATTAATTTGGCTGATGGACTAGTCGTGCCGATGCCGACATCGCCGGCAGAGGTAATGGTTAAAAGCGTGCTTGAACCGATGTTGGTTGAGGTGCCGATCTTCAGGGCGCCGTCGGTGTTGTCGAGGGCGAGGTGGAACGGCGTTGAGGAGCCGGCGAAGATCAAACCGACGTCCTCGGGGCTGTTGTCGCCGATGACCACCGTTGAACCGCTCACGGCGTCGTTCATGCTGATATTCAATTCACCGGCGGAGTTAACGGTGAAGTCAGCATACTTGGTCGCGTCATAAGCCAGCCGCAGCTGCGAGCCGGCGGTTGAAACCACGGTCAGTTTAGTGCCTGGCGTGGTGGTGCCGATGCCGACAAAACCGCTCGGGGCGATGAAGAGCGAGGAGGTGGCGGTGAGATTCGTACCACCCGCTCCATAATAGGCAATCTGGCCGGCGGTACCGGCGCCGATAGCGGTGCCGGACATCAAGCCTAAGGAACTGGTCGCAATCCAAGCCGGAGTGCCGTTGTTGGAATACAAGAGCTGGCCGTTCGGACCGACGACAGTTGATTTGAGGTAGTTGGTGCCGTCGCCGTAAAGGATGCCATTCGCGGTGAGGGTAGTCGTGCCCGTACCGCCCTTGCTTACCGAGAGCGTGCCGCCAAGGTTATCCAAGGTCAAAGCCGATTCGT
>JBBAAT010000364.1:0-2971 GCA_041658145.1 Bacteroidales bacterium
CCATAGTTTAAAATTTTAAAAAGATTTTTATTTTTCAATCATTATAACGAGCGGAAGGTTGCACAGTTCGGGATTTAATCCGATTATCTGTCCATGCAGGCACAAACCTACATGAATTTTAATTAATACACAACCTTATGAAAAAAATCATATAAATTCATGAGCAGGCCTGTGTTGCGGTTATGGGTGCGAACTTAGCGAAGCCCCGCCTGAATGACACAGTCGGGCAGGGATCTCATAAGCACATTTAAAATTTAAAACATAGTCCTGTCCTGATGTTTGCCCCGCAAAGCCTATATTCATATTTTACTAAATTTTCGTATAATTTTACATTAAATCCATTTTGATCTATAATTTCATTATATTTATAATTTGCAAAAGCAGCGCTGATGAAATAACCGAAATAGTTGCCGAAGAAATGTTTGTATCCCAATCCCGCCTGTATATTTAGTCCGCTACCGTGAACTTTATCATCTGTATTTGTATTGCCCGCACTCAAATACGAATAATTTACAATACCTTCGATGTAAAGCAGATTTTTTTCTTTATTGAGAATCCGGAATGTTACGAAATTACCGAAGTTAAATAAGCGAAAATATGAATTGTTATCGTTCGCATAATAATATCCATTTCTTTCAAAATCAATTCCTGCGCTTAAATTATTTGCGACGGCATACGATACATAAATTGGAATAAGGCTGCAAAGCCCAATGCCACCCCAATTATCGTAACCGTAACCCTTATCGGTACTTTCACAATGAAGTCCTAAGCCTATTCCCAAATCAATTCCGACATTTCCCTTTTTCACACCCTGAGCAAAAAGCTGACTGAATAATAAGAAAATACTTGTTACAATAAAAAAAAATCTTTTCATCTGTTTATTTTTTAAAGGTCAGGAGGCGTGTCCCATTTTTCTGTGCAATCTGGCATGCGCCCGTTAAGAATAATTATAATGCAGTCACTAGTTAATTTTAATCCTAACCTCAGGTATTTTCGCTATTACACTCAAAAAATCAGCAGGATCAACCTTGATCTTCCTCGACGGAAGTTCGACGGAAGTCTTTTCAATATGATCGAACACAGCAAATTTAATATTGCAGTTACCCGAATTTTTCTTCATGGATTTGTATATTTTGTCATTCAGATCTTCTGAAATATCAGTAAGTGAAATCTGCAAAGTAATTTCGTTTACAAACTTTTTTAAAACTTCCGAAAGCAGGCTGATGTTGTGTATTTTCAGCTCCAGTTGGTCATTCTGCTTGTATCGGGGCTGCACTCTCATTTTAATAAAAAGCAATCTGTCCTTTTCCAATAAATGTTTATACTTGAGATAATCTTCTGAAAACAGTGATAATTGTATGGACATATCGTAATCTTCCAAAACAAATGACCCGAAAGGTTTGCCTGTTTTTGTTGTTTTATGCGCTACAGAAGTAAGGATCCCTGCTATAAAAATGTCCTTATTGCGTAACTTCTTCAGGTCATCCAGATCATTGATGCTTGTATTGCAAAAATTGTCAATTTCTGTTTTGTAATCTTCAAGCGGATGCCCTGAGATATAAATACCTGTCACTTCCCTTTCTTTATTAAGCATTTCCATTTTTGTCCAGGGTTCGCATTCTGGTAATTTAGGGTCGGGAATTACAATTTCATCGGAATCGCCAAACAGTGAATGTTGCGACTGCGACATCTTGCCTGTAAGATAATTAGCGTGTTTAATCACTTTTTCAATGAACATAATATCTTCATTGCTTTCTTTATAAAGATATTGAGCTCTGTGCGATCCTGTAAAACCATCGAAAGCTCCAGCCATTGCAAGCGCTTCAAAACATCGTTTATTGCAGGCGCGAAGATTTACCCGTTTAATCAAATCAAAGATGCTTCTGTAAGCGCCGTTTGCACTACGTTCTGAAGTCAATGCTTCTACGGCGGCTTCACCAACGCCTTTAACTGCGCCTAATCCAAAGCGTATCGCACCTTTTTTATTTACTACAAATTTCATTTCACTTTCATTAACATCAGGACCCAGTACGGGAATACCCGCTCTCTTACATTCGTCCATAAAAAAAGCGATCTTCTTTATATCATTTAAGTTGCGGGTGAGAACGGCTGCCATATATTCGGCAGGGTAATGCGCTTTTAAATATGCTGTTTGATATGCAATCACAGAATAAGCAGCGGAATGGGATCTGTTAAAACCATATTCAGCAAATTTTTCCATCACGGTAAATACATCTTCTGCCTTTTCCTTATCAACTCCCTTTTTCAACGCTCCTTCAACAAATTTTGCCCTCTCCTTTTCCATTACATCCCTTTTCTTCTTTCCCATTGCACGCCTCAGTACATCAGCAGTTCCCAACGAATAGCCGGCCATGATCTGAGCAGTCTGCATGATCTGTTCCTGGTAAACCATTATACCATAAGTAGGTTTCAATAATTCTTCGAGCCAGGAATGTGGATATTCGATTTTCTCTCTTCCGTGTTTACGGTTAATGAAAAGGGGAATATAATCCATAGGTCCCGGACGATACAAGGCATTCATGGCAATCAAATCCTCAATATTATTCGGTTTAAGTTCTTTCAGATGACTCCGCATACCTTCGGATTCAAACTGAAATGTTCCCACTGTATCGCCACGCTGGTAAAGTTTAAAAGTAAGCTGATCGTCAAGCGGAATTGTATCTATATTTATACTTATTCCATGTCGTAATTCTATATTCTCAATGGCGTCTTTAATAATTGAAAGTGTTTTTAATCCGAGTAAATCCATTTTCAACATGCCTACATAATCAACCTGTTCCCCTTCATATTGAGTAACCATCAGATCAGTATCTTTTGCAGAGCTGAGTGGTAAATAGTCTATCAAGTCGTCCCTGCCGATGATTATCCCGCAGGCATGCACTCCGGTGTGGCGGATTGAACCTTCTAATTGTTCTGCAAACTTAAGTGTATCCTGAACAAGCTGGCTTCC